>DTSC01000290.1:2532-9143 GCA_012965625.1 Flavobacteriales bacterium
GATAATTCAGCCTGCTTATGAAAAAAGACCTGTTGCTTTTGTAGTTTAGTAGGGATAAATTTAAGTAATACCTATGTGCGAAATAACAGGAAAATCACTACTATACGAGGAAAAGGGTAGAAAAGGGAATAGGAATGGCGACCACTTTGGCCATTCTTTTTTTGTCTACAGTAGTGTTTGGTTCAGCTAATTTTTATGATCTCTTTGAATAGGAAGTTTCTTTTTAGGAGCTTTATTGCTAAATTAGGCTTTTGTTATTAATGAATACAAGCAATTTGAAATCATGAATTCTAAGAGGAAACTAGTTTCAAAGGGAAATAAATACAATTCGTTTTTTCTCCTCCTTCTTCTCCTAATACCTCAGTTATCTCACTCTCAAAACAGCCAGCTCAGATTGTTGTCTGGCACTTATGAGATGCAGGAAAACCTTACAAATCTAACAACTGATGATCTTGCAAAACTCGATCAAATAGCAGGAAAAAGGTATGCAATTTTCCATTTTTATGAGGTTCCCAATAGTGTTGAAAGAGAGAGGTTAATGACACAAGGGGTTACCTTGTTGGGATATCTCCCCGACAGATCATTTTTTGCATCTTTTGATCAAACAATTGGTGTTGAAAGAGTCAAAAAAATTCCAAGATTAAAATCCGTTGCAAAGGTTTTGCCAGCTTATAAAATCCATCCTAAGTTGTTGAGTCCGAATTGCCCCAACTATACGAAGATTGGTAGTGAAATTATAGTTGTTGCATCTTTATACGAAGATTTGCGAAACAAGCAGGGGATATTTGATTTGTTTCACAAGGATGGTTATAGAGTGTTAGATCAAAATGAAAAATACACAAGAGCGACTCTTTTGGTCAGTCCTGCTCAGCTTGTAACGTTAGCTCAATATGGGTTTGTGTTTTCAATTGAGCCAATCAACCCACCATCTCTACCAGAAAATAAAACAGGCGGAACCTTGACTCGTTCTAATTTTTTAAACAGTCCTCTTTCATCTGGTCTTAAATATGATGGAACAGGTGTCAATATCATGATGCAGGATGATGGTATTATCGGTGCTCACATTGACTATGAAGGAAGACTAGACCAATCCAACATCACATCAAATAGTGGTGATCATGGTGATCATGTAGCTGGAACAATTATGGGAGCAGGGAATCTCAACCCCATAGCAAAAGGAATGGCACCAGGTGCTTTTTTACATGTATTTAGCTCTACGAATAATAATTATTACAATTTTGTTCCTAGCATGTATCAAAATGACAATCTTGTTATTACGTCTAAATCTTATAGTAACGGTTGCAATGCTGGTTACACAACGTTGTCTCGTGATTTGGATGAGCAGATTGATATTTATCCTTCTTTGATTCATGTTTTTTCAGCTGGTAATAACGGCACTTTTGATTGTGGTTATGGTGCAGGAAATGGATGGGGAAATGTCACGGGTGGACATAAAGTTGGGAAAAATGTTATTGCTGTTGGCAACTTGACTGAAGACGACGTGATTGCGAATTCAAGTAGCAGAGGTCCAGCTGAGGATGGGAGAATTAAGCCTGATGTATGTGCAAAAGGAACCAATGTGTATTCTACAATTGACGTGAATTCTTATGCATACAAAACAGGCACTTCGATGGCTTGTCCCGCAGTTTCTGGATCATTAACTCAACTATATCATGCCTACAAAGAGTTAAATGGTGGCCAAAATCCAAATTCAGCATTGATTAAGGCGACAGTAATGAATACTGCTGAAGATTTGGGAAATCCTGGGCCTGATTTCATTCACGGATGGGGTAGAGTGAATTTAAGAAGGTCGTATTATACACTTTTAAATCAGCAATATTTTTATGATTCATTGGACAACAATGCATCGAAATCTTATATAATAAGTGTTCCTTCTGGAAAAGAGCAGTTGCGAGTTATGGTTTATTGGTCTGATGTTGAAGGAACAGCAAATGCTGCAACTGCTTTGGTCAATGATATAGACATGCAGATTTTAACTCCTTCCAATGGAACAGTCAATCCTTGGGTTTTGGATCCTTCACCAAATTCGAACTCGTTGAATGCAAATGCAGTTCAAGGAGTGGATCATTTGAATAATATGGAACAGATTACAATTGATAATCCAGCTGCTGGAAACTACACGGTCCAGCTCGATGGTTACAACATTCCCTCTGGCCCACAAGATTTTTTCATCGTCTATGAATACAGAGAAGATGATCTTTTTGTTACTTATCCAAATGGCGGAGATCCCGTTGTTCCTGGAGAAACAGAAAAAATAAGATGGGATGCACATGGCTCTTCTGGAACGTTTGTGGTTGAATATTCCTTAAATAATGGAGCTAGCTGGAATACCATTTCTGCAAATGTGAATGCATCAAGAAGGTACTTAGATTGGACAGTACCATCCACGACAATTACAGGAGAAGCCTTGATTCGCGTTTCAAGAGGGGGAAACAACGATGTTTCAGACGCAGGCTTTTCCATCATTGGTGTGCCTACAAATATTGCAGAATCACAATCTTGTAATGGCTTAACCTTAACATGGGATCCAGTCACTTCAGCTACTGGCTATTCTGTTTTTGTATTGGGTAGTCAGTATATGGATTCAGTTGGGACATCTTCAACGGAACAGTACACGATTAATGGGTTGTCCCCCAATACGACCTATTGGGTTTCTGTCAATGCATTAGGGAACAATGGTGCCATTGGAAGAAGGGCCATTGCTGTAGAGTTTCAAACAGGTAACAGTACTACCGGAACACTTTCATCATTTACATCAAATGTGTCAAATACGTGTGACTCGACACTAAATGTATCATTTGTCAATACAAGTTCAAATGGGTCTTCTTATCTATGGGATTTTGGAGATGGTAGTACTAGTACACAGATTAGCCCAACGCATACATACAATGCACCAGGATCGTATAGTGTCATTTTGATTGCTGATGGTGGTCCTTGTGGTATTGATACGTTATTGGAAAACAATTATATTTCTGTTGGTCAGCTTGTAGCTCCACAGATTGACAATGTAAGTATCTGCTCGTCACAGTCTATTCTTTTAACGGCTGTATCAAATTATGCTATTGAATGGTATGGTCAGGTTGTTGGCGGGTCTCCAATTGCGACCGGGCCAACGTATACAACTCCAGTAATATCATCACCATCAACATATTATGTTCAGGCGAGTTCAATTGGAGGAACAAATTACGTAGGCCCTAGTGATAACTCTTTCGGGAATGGCGGATATTTCACAAATGGCAATAGGTATTTGGTTTTTGATGCATATTCTGAGTTCACTATCAAGTCTGTTTGGGTCGATGCTGATGGTGCGGGAAATAGAACTGTTGAACTGAGAGATGCCGGTGGAAATATTCTTCAATCAGCAACAATAAATATCCCTGATGGGCAAAGCAGAATAACACTTAATTTCCCAGTTTCTTCTGGTTCTGATTATCAACTTGCTGTAGCTGCTAGCTCTAATCCTAGCCTCTATAGAAACAACTCAGGAGTTAGCTATCCTTATAACATAGCAAATGTTGTATCGATTAAAGAAAGCAATGCAAATTCATCACTGAATTATTATTACTTTTTCTATGATTGGGAAATAGAGACGCCTTCTTGTGTGTCACCGAGAAAGCCGGTAAGCATATCTATTGCTCAGCCACCAACCTCTTCAGATATGTCTAGCTGTACTCCTTCTAGCTTTACATTACTAGCAACTGGGTCTGGTAATGGTACTTTTAATTGGTACGATAGTTCTGTAGGGGGGAATTTATTGTTTAGTGGCAATACCTATACAACTTCTATTATTTCTTCTAATCAAACATTTTACGTAGAGGACTCCATTCCTGCACCATCTGTTTATGGTGCGCCATCTTCTAATGCATTTGGTGGTGGTGCAATTTACAATGGGGATCAGCATTTGGTATTTGATTGTTTGTCAGACGCCATTCTTAAATCAGTTAAGGTTTATGCCGGTTCAGCAGGAAATAGAACAATTGAACTACGGAATAGCAATGGAAATGTTGTCAATTCAATAGATGTTTATATCCCATCTGGAGAAAATAGAATTGATTTAAATTTTTCAATTCCTGTTGGTACAGATTATGAGTTGGGAACAACAAATGGTGTCAATCAGGATCTTTATAGAAATAGTGATAATGCAGTTTATCCGTATGCCATCAGTGGCTTGCTGGAAATAACCAATAGTAGTGCCGGATTAACAGGGTTTCCAGGTTATTATTATTTTTTCTATGATTGGGAGGTTTCGAGCCCTCCATGTATTACACCAAGAACTCCTGTACAAGTTTCGATTGATCCGAACGGAATCATTTCAATTCAAAATGTTGGTCCTGTTTGCTTGAATTCTCCTGCATTTAATATGACTGCATCATTAATAGGTGGGGTTTGGAGTGGTCCAGGAATTGTAAATTCAAATGCAGGGACTTTTGATCCTACAGTTGCAGGTATAGGCACACATCAAATCATCTATTCGATTATTGGGGGAACATGCAATGGTTCTGATACCATTGACATTGTTGTTGATTCTAGCTTGGACCCAACTATAAATTCTGTTTCTTTGGTTTGTGCTTCAGACTCTCCGTTTTTATTATCTGCAGTAACTTCCGGTGGACTATGGAGTGGCACTGGGATTGTAGATTCTATCAGTGGTTCGTTTGATCCATCTATTGCCGGTGCAGGCACGCATACCATTTCTTATTATCTTTCAGCTGGTTGCGGAGCTACAGGACAAATAAATATTACTGTTTTGACACCCCCTACGATTAGTGCTGATTCTGATCAAATCATTTGTGATGGTGATACGATAATTCTTTCTGGATCTGGTGGCATGAACTATCAATGGGACAATGGTGTAATTGATGGCCAACCATTTTCTCCTAGTCTGACAAATATCTATATGCTTACCGGAACCGATTCATTGGGATGTTCCAATACAGATGATATAATTGTTACGGTCAACCCCAATACGACAAACACCATTAACCTTACATCTACGGATTCTGTTGAATTGAATGGTCAGGTATATAACCAATCAGGTATTTACGAGCAGGTTTTAACAAACAACTATGGCTGCGATAGTACGATTACCCTACATGTAACATTGACCGCTACGACTGGTGTGCTGGAAAACAATCCGTTTGGTCTGAGTGTTTATCCAAATCCTGCGAAGAACAACATCAATATTGTTGGAATTGAAAATGTAATGGATGTTTCTTCAATTACCATTATCGACAGAAAAGGAGCGATTGTCAAAAAAGTTGACATGCTTGAAAAAACAGTTTCTTTGCTAGGGTTAAATTCAGGTGTATATTACCTTGAGATCAACCATCCTAACAGAAAGTCTACAATTCCTTTTGTTAAGGAGTAGGTTTTTTCTTGGCGCAATTGGTAATGTGATTTGACTCCTCAAAGACAAACTTTTTGTTTTTTTGTATTGCAATTTTTACAAGATGCATAGGCTGACTTAATGCAGAGGTAACTCCACATCTGTTTCCTGGAGAAATGGTTTTTACTTTTATTGTAATGGTCCTTGTTGTTTTTTTTGTTTCGATGATTTCTATGTCATACCCTCCTGATGAAAATTCGCCACCAAACACACCAATGATCACTTCCTTGTTGAAGTCAACCGTTGGTAATTTTGGCTGGGGTACTTGTATCGAATAAATTTTTACCCACAACTCCTCCCAATCTTTCTGAGTTGTGACAACCAAGTTTTCTTTAATCGTGGTCCCGCTATAGAACTCTTTGGCAATGGTTGAAAAGTCGATAGAACCACAAAGTAATGCTTTTGGATTTGTAGCATTTAAAATGTTGCTGTATAACATAGCCATTCCTCTTCTGTTGCCTATTTTTTCTTTTAGTATCAAGCTTTTGCGATGATACTCTAACGCTTGGACATAATTGCTTTGTTCATAGTAAATAAGCCCTATGCTCCCAAATAAGTTTGACATTCCATTTATATCACCTATTTCTTGTTTGATCTTTAAACTTTTATCATAATAGTCCAGCGCCTTTTTATGATTCCCTTGCTCTTTATAGATATTTCCAATATTACTGTAACAACTAGATATTCCATTTATGCCACCTGCTTCTTCATAGATCTTTAAACTTTTATTGTAATGAACTAAAGACTTTACATAATTTCCTTGTTTAAAGTAAATATTTCCAATGTTATTCAAAGAGCCAGCAATACCTTTTTTATCTCCCAGCTCCTCTCTTATTTTTAAGCTTCTGCCGTGGTAGTCTATAGCTTTGGCGTAGTCGCCTCTTATTGCAAATGATACTCCTTGCGTGTTTAAAGCACTTGCCATCGATTTTTTATTGTTAACAGATTCAGCAAAGTCGTATTCCATCTGTGCAAAATAAAAAGCACTATCTGGCTGAGAAAACAAATAACCATACCAGGATATATTAAACATAGCCTTTAGTCTATTGGTGTCAGGTTGGGTTTCGTCGTTCCACACCCCCCAGAGGGAGTCAAGGTTTAGCGCTGAGGCCATGGTTAGCCAAAGACAGAGGGAGCATATGAGGGTTAGGCGTTTGTTCATTTTACTAAAGTAAGGAAAAACCTGGTTCCAAATTGCTTGTTA
>DTSC01000291.1:0-2083 GCA_012965625.1 Flavobacteriales bacterium
AATTCTAGACATACCTTTAAATTTTGACGAAATAATAGTCAAGGCAAAGTGATTATCATCACCCGCTAGGTCATCTATCTTTATATCGGCTTCTGGAAAAGACTCGGTTAAAATTTTTTTTAATTCTATTTCTTTAATAGTCATTAATTTTCTTTTCCTGATAAATAATTACCAAACCAACTCTCGTGTAAGTTTTTTAATTCTTTTAGAGATATTTCTTCTTCATTTAAAATTAATTTAGCACCTTTGGTTTTACCTAAGTTGTGGTACTGGATCCTTTTTTCATTTAACAATGACATCGCTTCATCAATTTTATGATTCTGTAATGTTATAATATACCTGCTTTGATCCTCACCGAAGAAAAATCTATGATTCGCAAATTCTTTTTCAAGAAACAACTCGAAACCTATATTTCCCGATAAGGCCATTTCCGTTAGCGCAACCTAAAGTCCTCCATCAGATATATCATGTGAAGTATCTATAATTTTATTTTTAATTAATTTTTGAATTGCTTTACCGTTATTTTTTTCTTCAGCCAGATTAACCTTTGGTGGACATCCATTTTTATTTTGCAAAATTTCTGTGGCATATATTGACTGATTTATTGATCCTGGGGTTTTCCCAATTATGAAAATATTATCATCTTCTCTCTTAAAATTGTGTGTTGAGAAAATATCTAGATTATCGATTACACCTACTCCCCCTATTGCAGGTGTAGGGTTTATACCTTTACCGTTAGTTTCGTTGTAGAGTGAGACATTTCCTGAGACAACTGGAAAGTCTAGCTCTTCACATGCGTGAGCCATGCCTTGAGTTGCAGCAGCAAATTGTCCCATAATTTCCTCTTTTTCGGGGTTTCCAAAGTTTAAGCAATCAGTAATAGCAATAGGCCTTGATCCAACAGTTATTAAATTTCTCCAAGCTTCAGCAACCGCCTGTTTACCTCCTTCATAGGGGTTTGCAAGGCAATATCTCGGAGTAGAATCTGTTGTTATAGCTAACCCTTTATTAGTACCATGGATTCTTATGATTGCAGCATCACCTCCAGGGTTTAAGACTGTATCGGTCATAACCATGTGGTCGTATTGTTCCCATACCCACTTTCTACTTGAAAGATTAGGAGAATAAACTAACTGCTTTATTATAGTCAAAGGCAGTTCCTTTGAAAGGTCACTTTCTTTTATGTTGCAATCTTTCATATTAATAATTTTGTATGGTCTTTGATATGAAGGTGCACCTTTCTCGAGAATGTCGATATCGATTTCTGCTTTAATTTCTTTATTTCTTTTTATAACTAATCTTTTGGAATCGTTTAGAGTTCCTATGACAGAGAAATCAAGCTCCCATTTTTCAAAGATCTTTTTAGCTATTTCTTCTTTCTTTGGCTCAATTATCATTAACATTCTTTCTTGACTTTCAGAGAGCATAATTTCATAGGCACTCATATTTATTTCTCTACAAGGAACATGGTCTAGGTCAATTTCAATACCTAGATTACCTTTTCCTGCCATTTCTACAGATGAAGAAGTTAAGCCGGCAGCCCCCATATCTTGTATAGCTATTATTACATCCTCCTTCATTAATTCGAGACAAGCCTCAAGCAAAAGTTTTTCTGAAAAGGGGTCTCCAACTTGAACTGTTGGTCTTTTCTCATCAGAACTATCGTCAAATTCAGATGATGCCATCGTAGCCCCGTGAATTCCATCTCGGCCCGTCTTAGACCCTACGTAAACGACTAAATTTCCAACCCCAGAAGCTTTAGAATAAAATATTTTATCTATCTCAGCCACACCAACGCACATTACGTTAACTAAAATGTTATCGTTATAAGAGGAGTTAAATTCAACCTCTCCACCAACAGTAGGTACTCCAATGCAGTTTCCGTAACCTCCTATCCCTGAAACGACACCATTAAGAAGATGCCTTGTTTTGTTGTGGGATGTTTCTCCAAATCGCAATGAATTCATCAACGCAACGGGCCTAGCTCCCATAGTAAAAACATCTCTCAGTATTCCTCCGACTCCTGTAGCAGCACCTTGATAAGGTTCTATAAATGAAGGGTGATTATGGCTCTCCATTTTAA
>DTSC01000291.1:2093-2493 GCA_012965625.1 Flavobacteriales bacterium
ACAGTACATCCTGCAGCAAAACCATCACCAATGTTAATGATACCGGCATTTTCTCCAGGGCCTTGGATTACATTCTCATTTTTCGTTGGCAACTTACTTAACCAGAACTTAGATGACTTGTAGGAACAATGCTCTGACCACATAGCAGAAAAGATTCCCAACTCAGTAAATGTTGGTTCTCTTTTTAAAGATTTTAGAATAAATTCATATTCATCTTCATTTATTCCATGTTCTTCAACTAATTCTTTGGATATTTTATTCATTGTAGCGTTTCAGCTATTGATAAAAAAAAATTCTCTCCATCATTTAATCTGGATAGCCTGTTTGTGGCTCTTTCTGGATGAGGCATCATTCCAAGAACATTACCTTTTTTATTTATTATGCCAGCGATATTTTTTAA
>DTSC01000292.1 GCA_012965625.1 Flavobacteriales bacterium
GGCCAGGAGTTTGCTTATCACAAAATTCAAATACAAACCAGAATGAGTGCCAGAGTTGTCGTTACGGGATTAGGAGTCGTTTCTCCCAATGGAGTTGGTATAAAATCTTTTTTAAATGCACTTATTAATGGGAAATCTGGGGTTCGTTTTATCAAAGAGTTGAAAGAATTGAATTTTGCTTGTCAAATTGGAGGAATTCCAGATACCACAAAATCAGCTTACAATAAATTGATTAATTACTATGGCATTAATACTGAGAGTGAATGTATACGATTCGCTTGTCTTGCTGGCCTCGAAGCCTGGGAAAATGCCGGCCTAAATATCCCTGAATATGATTCAACAAAAGTGGATTTTAACTCAGGGGTAGTTTTTGGAACAGGAATAGGCAGTATTGATATTGCTGGTAATAAACTAATCCCTAATGTTAATCAAGGGGCCATAAGGAAATTAAGGAGTAATATTGTTGAACAAATGATGATTAGCGGTTCAAGTTCTCGGCTTGGAGGCCTTCTAGCATTAGGAAATTACAATTTTGCAAATTCAAACGCGTGCAGCACTGGCACAGATGCTATTATACATGGCTACGAACGTATTAAGTTGAGAAAAGCAAAAAGAATGCTTGTGGGAGGAACAGATGGATATTCACCATATTATTGGAGCTTTTTTGACAATATGAGAATTACTGCTCCCAACTTTAATGAATATCCAAAAGCTGCTAGTCGGCCAATGGACACTAAAGCCTCCGGATTTGTGCCAGCAGCTGGAGCAGGTGCTTTGCTTTTAGAAGAACTTGAAAGCGCAAAAAGAAGAAAAGCAATAATTTATGCCGAAATAATTGGAGGACACCAAAACAGTGGAGGACAACGAAATGGAGGCTCCATGACCGCCCCTAATTCAACCGGAGTAAAAAATTGCATAAAGGGCGCCCTGGATGATGCAAGAATTAGTGGAGATAATATAGACTGTATATCTGGTCATTTAACATCTACAAAAGCTGATCAAATGGAAATTAAAAACTGGACAAAGGCATTAAACCGATTGGGTAATGAGTTTCCATATATCAATTCAATAAAATCAATGATTGGACACTGTCTTGGTGCTTCAGGAGCGATTGAGACCATTGCTGCTGTTTTGGAAATCTACCATGGATTTATTCATCCAAACATAAATTGTGATGAAATTCAACCACAAATTAATTCCCTTATCAATAAAGATCGGATCCCTACAACAGTTATTAAAAATTGCCAAGTTAATTATATAGCAAAGGCAAGCTTTGGGTTTGGTGATGTGAATTCGTGTTTGATTTTAAAAAAATATTAAGCCCAAATTATGATTTCAAAAACAAATTTGATTAAAAAAATATTAAAAAAATACGCGTTCAAAAAATCTCTAATTGATCGTGCAACCGTCAATTCCAATATGGTAAAAGATCTCAATATAAATTCAGCAAGAATCGTAGATATCATATTGGATGTTGAAGATGAGTTTGAAATAGAAATTAACAGCAAGGACTTGGAAAAAATTAAAACCATCAAAGACTTAGAGGATATAATCAAGGATCTAATTTCATTGAAATGAAAAGATAATGATAGGAAATGATATCATATCAACAAATGATATAGATAACTTGAAAAGTTTTTCAAATCAACGCTTTCTAAATAAATCTTTTACGGAAAAGGAGCTGTTTTACATCAAAAAAAGTAATTGTATTAATATTGCCCTGCTTTTTTGGACAATCAAGGAAAGCGCTTATAAAACCATGGTCAAATTGGGTTGTAAAAAACTTTTTTGTCCAATTAAAATCGAAATTGAATTAAAGAACTTTCAATTAAACCAACAAATCTTTTTCAATCTTACATACAAAGACAATTTAATTGCTGTAAAGACATTACAGACGCCCAACTATATTCATTCAATCTCCACTGTTGATGTTCATGAATTAAACAGAACAAAATTTAGAGTGCTCAAGATTAACTCTAAAAACACAGAAGTCCAAAGCAGACAGATTCGAGAGTCATTTATATACAACTATGCTAAAAGTCTGGCATTATCCATCGATGATATTACAATACACTCAGATTTCTATACTGGCATCCCTTCTGTGTCCTGCCAGGGGCAAGATTGCCCTATTGACCTCTCTTTTTCACATGACGGTTTTCACATTGCATATGCTTATTCAGATTCTTCTTTTTCTGTGCTAAAATAAATATCTCTGAGTCACTGAAAAACAGAAGTCATTTATACGTAAATTTGTTTCTACCATCATTCATTAAATGAACCAAGAAAACCGCTCCCTTGACGCATAATATTGCATCCTATCAAAAGGAAGGTTTTGTTTTATACAAAACCCTGGTCCCTTCAGATTTTTGTGATTCAATTATTGAGTCTTTTGAAAATGAGGTCCTCCCATTCAAAGGAAAAATTCTACGTTCTACATCGGCAAAAATGGAGAAACATCGTCTGTCCAAATCCGGAATGATGACAAATCCCATCTTGCAAATCCAAGACTTGGAAGGCACACAATTCTCTCAATTTCAGCATAGAGCCTTAAACGCTTTGGGCTCTGTAATAATTCAAAAAACTATTAGAACACTTTTGGGTGTTGAACCTGTTCTAATTCAAAGTGTGTTTTATCACAGCAGTATGGGGACTTCTACTCATGAAGACAGTCATTATTTTGATTCAATTGATGGCAGGATGCTGGGTTGTTGGATTGCATTAGAAGATATCGATGAAAAAGCAGGTAGATTATGTGTCTATCCAAGAACACACAATCTTTGTAATATGGATGATACTTCAAATGAAACTTATGAACTTTTCAGAAATTATCAAAAACAATCACTTGAAGTGATTCGGTCTTATAAAAACTTGGATGAGGGTCCTTCTCTGGTCGACTTTGTGGATAGAATAAAAACCATAAGGAAAATAATTCGACAATTAAAAATTAAGCCCTATTCCCCAGCATTAAAAAAGGGGGATGCAATTATTTTCTCATCAAGATTATTCCATAGCAGCCTGGACCCTGATCAAAATAGTGAACAGTCAAGAGCCTCTTTAATAGGTCATTTTGTTCCTAACGGAATCCCAATTATAAGATACCAAGAGGATATTGAAGCATTGAACACCTATAAAAGAAACGGTCTATTTATACAACAATCCCAATCTTATTAGTATGCTTGGCAATAAATATATGGTTAGTGTTGTAATTATCTCCTATAATCAGAAAAATTTTATTGCTAAAACAATCGAAAGTGTCTTGTCCCAAAAGACAAATTTCGAATATGAAATTATAATGACAGATGACCATTCTTCTGATGGAACCATTGAAATAATCAAGATATTTCAGGCAAAATCAAAGCATAATATCTCTTTAATTGAATCAAAAACAAATGTTGGTCCATATAGAAATGGTCTCCAAGGCTATAAATGTGCAAAAGGCAAATATGTTATCTGGATTGATGGAGATGATTACTGGGATTTTGAAACCAAATTACAAATACAAACAGATTTTCTGGAAGCTCACAATGACTACGTAGGCTGCTTTCACGACGCAAGAATTATTCATAAAGTGGACACATCTGGAAGGTCTTCCAACCAATCCCAGGGAGAATTCAAACTATACTCTCAGTTTAATGAATACAGATCAGAATTTTCACCGTGGCACTTACTTAAAAGAAATTTGATCCCTACAGCATCTCTCTTGTTTCGTAATGGAATAAATCTTGAAAATATTTTTGCATCTAAAAACGATGAGTTGTCATTGAATTGGGCATTACAACTGAGCATAATTAAAAACAACAAATTCAAATATTTTAATGAGCCGTGGTCAGTATACAATGACCACCCAAACGGAATTAGCAAAACAAGGTCTTTGCTTGACTTCAAAAAAGCCAACATCAATATTTTACAAAATCTTTTGCTAGATGTTTTTTACAAAGGATTGGCTAGAGACATTTACGAATGCATGGCGAATGAGTATTTGCAGATTTTATTGGCACCTGAAATAAAAAACTGCAATAGCATTTTTATCAAAGACACAAAAACAAATTACCTTCAAGCTTGTAGAAACACAGTAAATCTTATTAATTCCACTTAAATTTAATATATGAAGTCGCTTCCCACCAATATATGGCTTCTTTTAATAGCCATTCAATATTCTTTTTTTTCTTGGCCATTCAATCTTTCCAATCTATTTTCTCAATTTTCACTGACAAATCACTCATCTTTGTAAGGGATATTTATAATTACTATGTGTGGAATTGTAGGCCAGATTAATAAAAATGCTCCGATAAATCCTGGCATACTAGAGAAAATGAGAGACACTCTGTATCATCGAGGTCCTGATGATTCAGGGCTTTATATTTCCCATGACAAATTAACAGGCCTAGGCCATAGGCGCCTGTCTTTGCTTGATCTAAGCCCACTGGGAAAACAGCCTCTGGCAAATGAAGATGGTTCTGTACAAGTTGTAGTAAATGGAGAGATATACAATTATCTTGAGCTTAAAAAAGATCTTGAATCCAAAGGTCATAAGTTTTCTTCCAATTCAGATTCTGAAGTAATCGTACATGGTTATGAAGAATGGGGACAAGAAGTTCTGCTAAAACTGAAAGGCATGTTTGCTTTTGGAATATGGGACGAAGCCAAGAAACAGTTAATTCTTGCCCGTGATAGATTTGGAATCAAACCGCTATATTATATCAAAGAAAAAGACAAGTTCATTTTTGCATCAGAAATAAAGGCCATAATTGCCAATAAAGAGATTGAAAAAAAGATCGATTATTCATCTGTTTGTGATTTTATGGTTTATCGATATGTGCCAAGTCCAAAATCTATCTGGGCGAATATAAAAAAACTACCTCCTGCTAATATGCTCATTCTTAAAAAAGATTCTCAGCCGGAGATTAAAAGGTACTGGAAACCCCATATAGCAAATCATAAAATTCCCGAAAAAGAAGCAGTTGATCAGGTCAATGAATTGTTAACCAGATCAATTAAAACACACACAATGGGAGACATTCCTATAGGCTCTTTTCTTAGCGGTGGTTATGACTCTTCGGCACTTATTTATTATATGAACAAAGCCAAATACCCAACAAGCACCTTTTCAATTGGTTTTGAGAATTGGAATGAAAGTGAACATCAATATGCAGAACTGGTAGCAAAAAAATTTGGCACTCATCATCACTCAAAAATTATTGGACCTTCAGATCTTAGTTTGGTAGAAACTCTTGCTTATTTCTATGATGAACCTATAGCAGATATCTCGATAATACCCACCTTTGAGGTAAGTAAAATGGCATCGGAAAATGTCAAGGCAGTACTTTCCGGCGAAGGAGCTGATGAAATATTTGGAGGTTATTCATGGCATAAATCCTATTATGCCTTGCATCAAAAAACTTCAATTTGGCAAAACCTCACAAGTTGGGGATTGGCCAAAAACCCCGTCATACATTATGCAGAAGCTATGGCAATGGGGAAATTTGATAGTGTATTATTGAAAGAATTGCTACACAATGACCTTCATTCCTACATCCCCGAAAACCCAAATTGGTTTTATCAAAAAAAGGTGTCAAAATGCACTCCCATTAAAACCTTCCAATTACTGGATATTTCTACCTTTATGGGAGAACTGGTTTTGACAAAGATAGACCGTGCAAGTATGGCAAATTCCCTGGAAGTTAGAGTGCCATTTTTGGATCACGAGTTGGTAGAATATCTTTTGGGGCTTCATGAACAGGTTTATTATAAAAAAGGCATAACCAAGTACTTATTAAGAGAAAATATTAAAGGCAATATGCCACGAAAAATAATGAACCGAACCAAACAAGGGTTTGTTGGCCCGGATGAATACTATCAAAATTATAATTGGTATAAAGAAGTGCTTTTGGATGGGCTTCTTGTTTCACAGCAAATTGTAAAAAGAGAATTTATCAATCAACTGCTTAAAAAATGTGATCATTGGAGACTATGGAAAATATTGATTCTCGAAAAATGGGCGCAAACTTGGTTTTTGTATTGAACTGTAGAACAGAAATAATAATTGGTTAATTTTGAATTAATCACAAGCTATTACTTTAATAGATTCTTTTAAATATAAATGACTCAATTTAAATATCCAATTAATTGCAGAATCTTTTGTTTTATCAAGAACCATGAAGGAGGCCTCTAATTACTTGCGTTACCTTATTCTTGGGTTAGGCAGAAGTGGTACAACAGCAATTCATTTTGCACTAAAAGGGCATCCCAACGTATGTGCATTAAATGATGAAGTAAATGTTTCATTCTTCTCTGAAGGTATTAGCACTTTCACCCAAAGAGATAACAATTCATTGGAAAAAGAAAAAGGATCGAAATGCTTATTTGATGCAATTGCCGGGATTTTTTCCAATGAAAAAACAAAAGCTATTGGGATGAAATGTGTGCCTTCGGATCTTCAGGCTACCAAAACACTGACAATTGCACTTAAAAAGCATTTTCCTGAATTAAAAATTATATTACTTATTCGAAAAGACCTAACAGCGCAATACGGATCAATGATCAGAGCAAAAACTACTGGAGAATGGCACTCATGGAGACAACCAAAACACCCATCTACTTCGCAAATAAAACTTAATAAACGCCTATTCAAAAACTATATAGAGCGATCTATATTGAAATTAAATGAATTAAAAACCCTATCCAATTCGCATGACCTATTAGAAGTTGAATACGAAAAGTGCCTGTTAGCAAAAAATGGACCTGATTTTTCTACCATTTTTAATTTCCTTAACCTACCCAACCTTGAAGCAACTTGGCTTAATTGCAATAAGGTTGCTCCCCCTCCAAAAGAATACATTAGAAATTATGAAAAAATGAAAATACTATTTAATGAGTACCGACAATCTAATTTTTCTAAATAATATGAAATTGTTTGTTTCTCTATTAATCTTCTATTGTATTGTCTTTAGTAGATGTAACTCTGACCAAACCTCGTGGGGAATTGTTTCACAAAATCTCAATACAAATACTCCATCAGGCTCAATGATCCGAATTGAAAATTTAGGAGAAGAAAGTGCTCATTTTTCATTAAAAATAAATGATGTTCTCTTTTCAAATAATGAAGAGCTAAAAGAATATTTGGTGGACAAAACTGACACCTTGGAGTCTCTAGAAAAAAGATCGTGGAGATTTGTGAAAGATCATGTGTATTTTGACCAATCCCTTACCGATAGTAATTGGATACATGATCCTGGGCTATTCATTAACTCATTGGGCTTTGGATATTGTGATGATAAGGCGGCGGTATTGGCATTTGTTTGGGAAAAAATTGGACTTTTTTCAAGAGTATGGAATCTTGGGGGACACGTAGTGCCAGAAGTCTACGCAAATGATGGCTGGAGTTTATATGATCCTATGTATGAAGTATATTATCAAACAAACCGAAACTATGTCAATGGAGTAAAAGAATTGTCAAAACAGCCTTCAATTGTACGGTCAGGATATTTGGACAAAATGCCTTGTAAGAATATACATGCCTTATGGAATAGATACTCTTATAAAACTGCAAAAGCTTATTTGACAATTGACAATAATATGATTTCAGAATGGTATTCAAAACCTGTCGCAGAACATGATTTAAAAATTAAAATTCCACCTAAAGGGACGTTTGAATTTCCTGGAAAATATGAAAAATCCTTAGTCAATTCCAAGGGAGATTCTGTTTTTTCATACGCAAATGCCAAATTAACCATCCCAAAGGGCTGGACAGGAAAAATAAACATCCCTCTGGTGATTCATTCTATAAATGGCAAAGGATTGTTAAATATATCTGGGAAGGAATATGAAATTGACATGGAGCCTCTTAAAGCATTAATTAATAAAAGAACTGAATTTATTTATGATATGCAATTTAAACAGACTGATGATACAGTTGAAATAATCTATCTGGTAAACCCTTTGGTTTTTGGATTATCAAAAGAAAACTTACTTGTTGCCGAAGGCTATAATACAAAACTCTTAGACTTCAGAATTGTGAAGCTAAACCAATCAAAACGAATTAATTTCCCGCCTAAATATGATTTCCCCGAGGAAGCTTTTAATGTTGCGAATTATATGGATCAACTCTTTAATCTCAGAAAACTTAAAATTAAGAAGAGGAGTGATATTTACAAAAAGTTGATTTTAATAATAACAGCTAATAACACGCTGAAACAAGAAGAAATGGAAGATCGTTATCGATTTTTTTACAAAAAAATCGATAATATTCTCTCTTCAGTTAATTCTGAAACTAAGTCCGTTGAATTTGTTAAATCATTAAATGATGATATTTATTTTTCTGTTTTCATATCTTTGGTGGAACATCTGGAAACAGAAGAAATAGTTGCCATTATTAATGATGGCAGAAACCCTATTAACCACAACAAAACTCATACGGGTGGAATTTGATCAAATAAACTCCGGTATTCTATCTGCATACAATCAAGTAAGGCCCATTGATAAAAGGGATAAAATTTGCCATGCGCCTTTCAAAACACTCTTATTTACACCTGCAGGCAACGCAATGGCATGTCATTATAACAGAGGGCTTGTTCTAGGGCAATATCCCAATAATTCAATTAAGGAAATATGGTTTGGGGAAAAAATCAAAAAGCTTAGAAATTATCTGTCCAATAACAACTTGTCATATGGTTGCCAGAATTGCAAAAATGACCTTGAAAATAAACAGTTTCATTTTTCAGGTTGCTGGAGACATGATTATTTAGGAGAATCGGACAAAGGATATCCTGTTCTTATTGATTTACAAATAGATAATACATGTAATCTCGAATGTGTAATGTGTAGTGGCGAGTATTCTTCTTTAATTAGAAAAAATCGAGAGAAAAAGTTGCCATATCCCAACCCTTACGATTCAAATTTTGTAAAACAATTGGAGGAATTTATTCCTCATTTAGAAGGTATTAACCTAACTGGAGGGGAGCCCTTTTTAATTAATATTTATTATGAAATTTTAGACAGGATTATTGCAATTAAACCTGAAATTCAGATATATATTCACAGTAATGGAACTGTTCTAAACAAGAAAATAAAAAAATACTTGGAAAAATTGAATTTTAATTTCACCCT
>DTSC01000293.1 GCA_012965625.1 Flavobacteriales bacterium
CACGACATGCACCATGGCAAGCTTTGCATTGGTAATCGCAAGCATGCTCTGCAAGCTCTTCAGTAGCTGCACTGGTCGTATGGCCCTGCCTGAGAATAATCCGCTGTGGACTCCACCATAAACCAGACCAACCAATGCTACTGTAATAACCATCGTCGTAACGGTAACCGCCCGGAAGACCTGAAAATCCGCTCTCGTTAGTTCCGATACCATTATCTTTCCATCCACTTGTGCTTTTCATCTTAGTTCCTGCTACTTCCTCTCCACCCAAATAATCTGTTAAAGTTGTCCACTCCTCATCAGTAGGTAAATGCCAGCCAGAAGGACATACATTTTGTGCTGTTTCCCAATCATATAGGTATCCGTACTTTGCTACATTGGAGTTATTGTCATCATAAGCCCAATAATTGCCACTGCTTGGCTTAAAGGCTAAATTCTCTGCCATCCATTCCTGAGTACCTATTATAACTGTCTTATAAGTCTTGCCATCTCGTTTATCTGTTATCTGCCCAAAGGCAATGGTGGGGAGTAGGAATAGAAGGAGGATTAGTTTCTTCATATTCAAATATAGCAATAAAACAGAATAAGGGTTTTGGAGGGGATTGAGTATAAAAGGGGGTAAAAATGGCAAAATTGTTACTGGATTGTTACCAGAAAAAGATAAAGCCTTGTATATCAATGACATACAAGGCTATTTAGTAGCGGGGACAGGACTCGAACCTGTGACCTTTGGGTTATGAGCCCAACGAGCTACCAACTGCTCCACCCCGCAATGAGGGGGCAAATATACAAATTAATTTTTCAAGAAATTTCCTTTCCCGATGGATAAAATCAAAAAACGCTGCGGTTTATTAATGAATGGATTTTTATTGACAGATTATTGGGCGAGCTCATTCACAGCCAGCCACGCCATCAGGCCAATGCTGATTTCCAAAGCCTTCTCGTCAATGTTAAAGGTGTCGGTGTGAACGCCCGAAGTGATGCCCTTCTCTTTGTTGCCTACACCTATCCTTAAAAAGCATGCCGGTAGGCGCTGGGAGAAAGATGCGAAATCGTCGGCGGTCATGCGAAGATCCAGGTCGTCAACTTGTTCTGCACCCAAATAGTCCTGCGCATTTGCCTTGGCGTCTTTGGCTACCTGCTCATCGTTCACCAGGCAGGGATATCCCTTTTTTATCAAGACCTCACAAGTGCCTCCGTGCTTTTCGGCGATCTGCTTTGCTGTTTCCTCTACACGCCGGTGCACCTCATCCCTCCACTCTTCGTTCATGGCGCGAAAGGTGCCTTCTATCTGTACCTCGTTGGGGATCACATTGGTTGCTCCTGCTGCTACTATTTTGCCAAAAGCAAGTACCATGGGCGTGTCAAAATCTGGCTTGATTTGATTCAAGGCTACCAATATTTCTGCTGCCATGGGAATCGGATCAATGTTCAGGGCGGGTAGTGCAGCGTGGCCTCCCTGTCCCTTTACCGTAAGATAGATCTCATCAGCAGAAGCCATATAAGGACCGGGCCGGAATCCCACCCTGCCTGCTTCCATGCTAGGCAAAACATGGAGGGCTAGCATTACCGAAGCATTCAGGTCTTCCAAAACCCCGGCTTCGATCATTTGGATGGCGCCGCCGGGCAGCTTCTCTTCTCCCGGCTGGAAAACCAGCTTTACCGTGCCTTCCCAATCTTCTTTGGAGCTATTAAGAATTTTAGCGGCACCGAGTATTGAGGCCATGTGTACATCGTGTCCGCAGGCGTGCATCACTCCGTCGTTTTTTGATTTGTACGGAATGTCATTTTTTTCAAAGATCGGTAACGCATCCAGCTCTGCCCGAAGGGCTACCGTTCGCTTGGAGGGGTTCTTGCCCTCAATAGTTCCGATAATGCCTGTTTTGATGATACCTTTTTGGTAAGGAATATTCATCTGATCCAGCAACGAGCATACGTATTCTGAAGTTTTGAACTCCTCGAAAGAGAGCTCGGGGTTGGCATGGAGATGATTGCGAATACCAATGATATCATCGTGGTATTCGGAGGCGAGGGTCTTTATCTTTTGTTTTAAGTCATTCAAGACACACAAATATTAACGAGATTATATTTCCATTTTAGAAGTCAAGACATAGAGACCAGTAAAACATATGTGGTAAATGAATACCATCTTGTATACCCCTGGCCCAATCAACCCTGACAAAATATCCAAATAGCCTGCTTCTAAGTCCAACCCCGTAACCCATAACTATAGGTTCACGCTGATTGATGATTCTTACCTCACTATTGCCATTCACTGGGCCAAAAGGAAAAACAGCAGTATTGAATGAATTGTCAGAAGCATATGGAGATTTTCCGGTCCAAGCAGTACCGATATCTCCAAACCCAACAATTTGAAAGTTTTTAATAAAGTCAGATTTCATTGGCCGATTCATGAAGTATTTGAAAACAGGCAACCTGATCTCACTATTTATAACAGCAAAGCTGTTCCCATTTCTTACGTTTTGTAAAAATCCTCGCATATTTGTTGCGACAGACTGATAAGCATAGCTCTCTTCTTCAGATATATCTGTATCAAAGTTAAAAACGGGCTTTAGCCATGCATCTACTCCGCCAAGGTAATAGATGAGTTTTTGGTCTCCAAATGAAGAACTTGCTGCAATTCTGTTTGCCCAAATGAGCGTCCTGTGAATTTTCTGATAATACCGAAAATCAATCCCAGTCACATATAGGTTGGTTTCTGAATTGTCGATTTGCCGGAACCATTCTCCAAATACCTTATATCTCAAACCATTATAAATATTCAATCCACGCGTTATGGTATTGTCAAATACAAACTCCGCTTTTAATCCAGCCCAAGTATCATATACTGGAGGTTCTATAAGACTGCTGAAGTCTGTGGAAAGAGTTACAGACCTGTCATTTCTGATGATTGCTGAACCACGAACAGACATTACCTCATTGAAAGGCCATTTAATACCATATTTTAAGTCGTGGGTATGTACCCTGATTCCAGTACCATCTGTTCGAAAAGTCAGGAATGATTGGCGGTGAAAGACAGTTTGTTTGTCCAGGCGTTTTTTAAGATTCTCATAGCTGAGAAAAAACTCATTGTTGTTGAAATTACCCGCAAGTCTCATTCCTCCTACAATGCGATGATCTTCTAAAAGATCGCTTATGCCAATCTTGAGGAATAAGTTAAGACCCGGATTTGTATATACAGCCCCTCCTCCAGTGAATTTTTGATAGGTCTCGTTGAGATACCTGTTGTCCAGTTGGCTGACAAAATATTCGGTAAAAAAAGCTGTATTATAATTCCACTGCTTTTTAGGAATATATATTTGGTCTATTATCCTTATGTTCTTATTGGCCTTAACAATTGTAAGAGCGGTGTCTTTACTTAACATTTCCTCTCCTTCACCTTTATCCTCCAATTTTAAACTTTCATTACTTTGAACTGGCTCTTCCTTGTTCTCCTCAATATTGAAGATGTAATTGTTGATATCAATTTTGTTTTCATGATCCTTAAAATCACTATCAGTTGATCCCTCTAAACGTTCTGTCCTGTCATGATCTCTATTTTCAAGGCCAAGATCTGGAAACAGACTGTTTTCATCTGAACTGTTCTGTTCCTCAAGAATCTTTTGGTCTGTACCTTTCCTGATAAGTTTGTCCATGGCAAGATCATTAACATACAATTTGTACCTGCCTTTCGAAAAGATTATTTCTGCATATTTCTTGGCCGAAATATTTGCGTCTTGTTCAATAATGCTCCTTGAGTAATTGGAAACAGGAAGTGTATTCGTCACAAAACGATAATGAGCAATAGTATCAATATGGCTAATTACACTATCAAATTTTGTTAACATTCTATTATTTGTTCCGTTATGATTACTTAAATAGCTAATATAATTTTTATCAAACTCAATTGCCCTGCTGTCATTGATTTCAGGTGTATTTGTAATTCTCTTTAGAACATTGGATTTTTTTTCATAATTATAAAGAAAGATATCGCTGTTTTTTGGAATAATTATAGCTTCAGTTGAAGCTCCTTCCTGATTGGGGGATATTAATGTGTCATTAGTCCTATTTGAGCTAAAAACTATTTCATTAGAATTGTTGATGAACCTTGGGTTTAAATCGTCAAAAATATCTTCAGTTATTTGTTCAAATGTATTTTTTGAAAGATTGTAAACATAAATATCAGACTGGCCCTTGTTAATTGCAGACAGTACCATTTTTTTTCCATCATTTGAATAAGAGAAGTCTAAGATCTTTTGAAAATGATGAATAGGGCGTATTTGTTTTTTCTTGCTTTTCAAGAAGTAGTAATTCAATAAAAACTTCTCGTTTTTTTCTGTGATTATTGCCAACATGTCTAAACTTGGATGCCAATCTAAAAGGGGATAAGAGTAATCAGTTAAACGGTCTAATTTATAGCCTCCTTTGAATACTTTCCTTTTCTTTTTTGTTTCAAGATCCAGTAGATAAACTTTATATTTTCCAAGCTTGTTAGTGGCAAATGCGATATAATTACCATCAGGGCTTACTTTAATTTGGCTGTAAGTTTTAGAAGCTTTAGACTTTTTTAAGATTGGATTTCCAGCTGGTAAGTTCGTGATGCTTTCCTTTCCATAAAATCGGTCCCTATAAAAAACCAGCCAGTTATTAGAGAGGCTTTTGAGGGAAGAGCCCAAAACAAAGATAAGCCCGCTTTCTATGTTCCTGCTTACTTTTGTCATATATAATATACTTGGTATTAATGCTTCTCCATATCTCTCTACAATAAAATTCCAGATTGAATGCCCAGCATATTTTGCTTCAATCCCGGTAAGATGATTGAATTTATTATATCTGCCTGAAAGAATCCCATCCTTTACTCTGTTCTCAATTTCCGTATCCCACCCACGTGCGTAAAAGGAAATTAAACCTTCTAAATACCAATCGGGTAACGTCAGCAAGGTTGAGTTTTTAACACGGTCTTTCCAATTTCCACCATACATCATTTGACTGATTAATACTTCAGCAATTCCTTCACGCAATTGTTGTATAAGCTGATTGTGGTCTCCATTAAAGTAAAGAAAGATTTTTGAACCAACAATTCTTGTTACACCACCAACATTATAATCTTCATCACTGGTGTATCCAATATTGCTCTGTTTTAGATCATTTAGCTTATTGTAGATTACTAACTGAAGCTTGCCTTCCAATGCGTAATCAAAGAAATCCTCCGTTTCTTCTATAACCTGAGTGGTTGCATTGGCGGTAAATATTGCAAGCTCCTTACCACCGGTATAAAAATAAACGTCAAATTTTTCAAACTTGTAAAATGACCAGAGAAATTCTCTGTATTGAACCCTGTTTTTGCCAAAATCCTGATAAGAGCCATTGTAAAACTGGCCATATGAGCAAAAACAGCTCAGGGCTAAAACCACCAGAAATAGTGAACGGAATATTTTGGAGTGTAACATTTTATTATCCAAACAGAAGAAATGTATCAGAGATAAACAAAGATATAACTAATTTTGAGCAAACTTAGTACAATCTAACTACTAATATATAGCAATGATACAGATAAAGAGCTTTGCGTTCAATCCATTTTCAGAAAACACATTTCTTCTTTATGATGAGACCAAGGAGTGCCTTATTGTTGATCCTGGATGCTATGAAGCACATGAAAAAGAGGAGTTGTGCAATTTTATTAGAGAAAAAGAACTCAAGCCTGTACGCTTGGTTAACACCCATTGCCATATTGACCATGTGCTGGGCGTTAAGTATATCGCTGACACCTATGGGCTTAATTTTCAATTTCACAAAATGGATATGCCTGTATTTGAAAGTACTGAGATGGTAGCCCAAATGTATGGAATTCCAAATGTGGAAATGCCCATTACACCATCCGCTTTCTTAGATGAATCTGATGTGGTTGAGTTTGGGGTTTCAAAGCTGGATGTTCTTTTTGTTCCAGGTCATTCACCCGGGCATATTGCCTTTATAAATAAGGAACAGAAGTTTACAATTTCGGGTGATGTCCTTTTTTATGGCAGTATTGGGCGAACAGATTTGCCAGGAGGAGAACATGAAACCTTAATAAATAGTATAAAAACAAAACTGCTGCCATTAGGTGATGACTTTGTTGTTTATTCAGGCCATGGGCCAGAAACTAATATTGGATTTGAGCGAATGAACAATCCTTTCTTGACATAAGCCAAGATTAGGAGGGTGCCCCATTCCTTTTACAGGGTTCATTAAAACGACCCTTTTGAATCTGGCTTTTTGATTTATTTGATCTATTTCTTTTGCCTATGAAAACAGCTGTCAATGCTCATTCATCACTCTTCATAAACCAAGTGTTTTTTTCAAGCTTATGAAATAAAATATTTTTAGTTTTGTTATATTAATGGACAAATTTTTATATTTTAGCATTTCATTTTTCAACAAATACTCAGAATAAATTGTATCATTGCATCTTATATCCCAGTAGAGGACTTATGATGAAAAAACAGATTCTTGCGATAATAGGTGTATTTATCCTAGGCTTTTGTGATCATGCAAATGCACAGGATCCTCAGTTTACACAGTTTTATGCCAACCCAATTTATCTGAATCCGGCATTTGCAGGAACAGCGCGATGTCCCAGGATGATTATGAACTATAGAAATGAGTGGCCTGCTTTGTCTGGAACTTTTGTCACTTACAGTGCTTCGTATGATCAGCACGTGGATGGCTTGCAAGGAGGGTTGGGGTTAGTAATTCTACAGGATAGGGCAGGTGAAGGAACTCTAAATACCACTTCTGGAAATCTTGCTTATTCATATAGGATGAATGTAAATAGAAGTTTTTCTATTAAAGCTGGATTTCAAGCAGGTTATATCCAGAAAAAAGTTGATTGGGAGAAGCTGACATTTGGAGATATGATTGACCCCCGATATGGTTTCATTTATGAGACAGCCGAGACCCAAGTAAATGATACAAGAGGAAATCTAGATTTGTCAGCGGGTATCCTGGGATTTTCAAAACAGTATTTTGGTGGAGTTGCTTTCCATCATTTAACACAGCCAAATGAGGGCTTTATTAATACGAATCAGGCAAGGTTGCCCATGAAGATTACCGTACATGCAGGAGCAATTATTCCTTTGGATGAGTCAGGAGAAGAATCAAATGTTTCACCTAATATACTTTTTCAGAAGCAGCAGGACTTTCAACAGATAAATTTTGGTATTTATGTGAACAAAGGACCTATTGTAGGAGGTTTATGGTATAGACAGGCTGAAAAAAATTCTGATGCATTTATTGCCTTGGTAGGTTTCCAGCAAAACATGGTTAAATTTGGATATAGCTACGACATTACATTGTCCAAATTAAGTAATGCTACCTCAGGCTCTCACGAATTTTCATTTGCTCTTCAGTTTGAATGTCGGCCTAAGAAGAGAAAGTTTAGAGCAATAAGTTGCCCATCTTTTTAGTTTATTATAAGTAGTAACCTTTTTCAATAATTTTCGTTATAAGGGATTCAATAATCGAACTTAAATCAGACGTTATGATTAAATCAGTAAATAATCCAATAGGTAAGGTCTTTTTGGCACTATGTGTTCTGGTGCTTGTGTCATGTGCTAAAGAGGTTTCCCAGATGACCGGATGGGGATACAATGATCCTAAAAATGGAGGATATGAAGTAGGGATGTATGAAGGCCAGGAAACGGGCCCAGGACTTATATTGGTTCAAGGAGGTACTATGATGATGGGCCGTGTGGAACAGGATGTTCTCTATGAGTGGGATAATATCCCCCGCAGGGTTACTGTCTCATCATTTTATATGGATGAAACGGAGGTGGCGAACGTTCACTACAGAGAATATTTGCATTGGTTAAGAAGAGTATTTGTTTTGGATTACCCTGAAGTTTTCAAAAGAGCGTTACCAGACACATTGGTATGGAGATCCAAGTTGGCATTTAATGAACCTTATGTAGAACTTTACCTAAGGCATCCGGCATATCAATGGTATCCTGTGGTAGGAGTTAATTGGAAACAGGCAAAAGACTTTTGTGCTTGGAGGACAGATAGAGTAAATGAATATATTTTGATAAGGGAAGGCTTGCTAGATATTAATCCTAATCAAACTCCTGATGATAATTTTAATACTGAATCCTATCTTGCAGGACAATACGAGGGCTTGGTTATTGTTGATCTTCCGGACCTTGACCCAAATAAAGATACCCGTAAAGTTAGATTGGAAGATGGTATTTTCCTTCCTAGGTATAGATTGCCTACAGAAGCAGAATGGGAATTTGCAGCATTAGGACTTATAGGAAACACATATTTTGAAAGAGTTACGGAAAGGAGAATTTATCCATGGAATGGACACTATGTTAGAAATGATGACCCCAAATTATTGGGTGCTATGATGGCAAACTTTAAGAGAGGTAGGGGTGACAACATGGGTGTAGCAGGAAAGCTAAATGACAATGCGGATATTACATCACCTGTTTATTCATATTGGCCGAACAATTATGGGCTTTACAATATGGCTGGTAACGTAAGTGAATGGGTTATGGATGTTTATCGTCCCCTTACCGTTGAAGATGCCGATGATTTTAGGAATTTTCGAGGTAATACATTTAAAACACAGATAAGGGATGAGGAAGGCACTATTGCAGAAAAGGATAGTTTGGGTCGTATTATGTGGAGAGATGTTACTGAAGAAGAAAATCTCAATAGGAGAAATTATAAAAAGGCCGATAATATAAACTATCTTGATGGTGACCAAACTTCGAGCATTAAATATAATGAAGGCGATTTAGATCCTGACCAAGTTAAAAAGATGATGTATCAGGTTACAGGAGATCAACCTACAACGATGATTGATGATAAGGCTAAAGTTTATAAAGGTGCATCCTGGAAAGATAGAGCATTTTGGATGGGGCCTGGAACAAGAAGGTTTTTGGATGAAGAACAATCAACTCCTTACCTTGGCTTTAGGTGTGCAATGGTGCGTGTTGGTAGTCCGGTGGGATATCAGTAAAATCTTGATAAATAAAAAATATACCCCACTCTGATATTTCGGAGTGGGGTTTTTTATGAATATA
>DTSC01000294.1 GCA_012965625.1 Flavobacteriales bacterium
CTACAACCGATCATGCATCCAGCACATTCAGTGCATCCTTTTCTCAGGGGTCCTAAGCCCTTGAAGTAGGGATCTACTTCCTTTTCTTGGTCGCCAAAATATACTCCCACATTTACTCCGCCAAACGAAGCTTCCATGCCCATATCCTTTGCAACCTCTTTTAAAATCTCATCATCTCTGTTAAAAATTTTGTTTTTTACAGACCCCAGCATAAATCTGGCTTTCTGATAAAAAGGCTCCAAAACCTCTTTCCATCCTTTGCCATTAAATTTTCCAGGGACCTGGTTTGCCCAAATAGGATTTTCAAAAAACAGATCAGATGGATACATGTGAGTATTCGCATAACCCAAACTTCCACCACCTACACCTACACCACTGATAACAAATACATCCTTAAACAAGGTAAGTTTTAAGATCCCAAACCACTTGAATAATGGAGCCCAATAAAATCTCTTGAAATCCCAATTGGTTTTTGGGAAATTTTTAACGTCTATTTCCTTTCCCTTCTCAATTACCAAGACATCATAACCCTTTTCTGCCAATCTCATTGCAGAAACAGAGCCTCCAAAACCAGAACCAATTACGATATAGTCATAGACTTTACTCATTTGCTTTATCTATAGGCAATAATCCAAATATCTGTGCTTGAAATTACAATAATTCGGCGAATTCTTACAATCCCAAACAATTAGTAAATTTGCATTTGCATAAACGTATTATCAGAGTAATAAATAAATTTTCTAATATGATGGAGTTAATGTCGCCCGTTGGGTCGTTTGAAGCATTGCATGCTGCTATTAAGGGTGGATGTGATTCTGTATATTTGGGGGTGGGCCAATTGAACATGCGTGCTGTTGCTTCCAATAATTTCAAGGTTGAGGATCTGGAGAAGATTGCCGAAATCTGTAAAAAAGCGAAAATCAAATCTTACATTACGCTCAACACTATTTTATATGACCATGATATGAATTTGATGAAACAGATCGTCAATGAGTGTAAAAAGCAGCATATTTCGGCAATTATTGCATCAGACCCAGCTGCAATGGCCTATATTAAAAAAACAGGAGTACCATTGCACATATCAACCCAGGCTAATATTACTAATATTGAAACCGTTAACTATTACGCCCTATTTGCGGATGTTATGGTAATGGCAAGAGAGCTTACCTTACAACAGGTTAAACAGATTACAACACAGATAAAAAAAGACAACATTACAGGTCCTTTGGGAAATCTAATTGAGGTTGAAATATTTGGACATGGTGCCTTATGCATGGCTGTTTCCGGAAAATGCTATTTAAGCCTTCATTCTCATAATTCATCCGCCAATAGAGGTGCTTGCATACAAAACTGCAGACGAGAATATAACGTTACTGACAAGGAGGGTGATGTGGACTTATTGATAGATAATGAATATATCATGTCTGCAAAGGACCTTTGCACAATTGGATTTTTAGATGAAATTATCAATGCTGGGGTGAAAGTTTTGAAGATAGAAGGTCGCGGAAAAGCTGCAGATTATGTTTTTACTACCACAAAATGTTATCGTGAAGCAATCGATTCAATTACAGATAAAACCTATTGTGTTGATAAGATAAAGGCTTGGGAAGAAAAATTAGCAAGTGTATTTAATCGCGGGTTTTGGGATGGATATTATCTTGGCCGCAAGATGGGTGAATGGTCAAAAGACTATGGTTCAATAGCCACAAAGAGAAAGGTCTACATAGGAAGAGGTAAAAAATATTTTAAGAATATTAAAATTGGAGAATTTGAAATGGAAACGCACTCCTTGAATGTTGGTGATGAAATCATGATTACAGGGCCCTCTACTGGCATAATTGAAAGCACGATTTCCGAACTTCGCGTTAATGATAAAACTGTAAAAAAGGTCAACAAGGGTGACTTGTTTTCTTTCCCTATTGACGAGGTTGTTCGCCCATCAGATAAGCTATACAAACTGGTAGACAATAAGATTTAATGGCCCAAATAATACATTATCGAGAAAAATGTATCGGCTGCAATGCTTGTGTAGAAATTGCTTTCGACCGCTGGAGAATGTCTAAGAAAGATGGAAAGGCGACATTGCTGAAAGCTAAAAACAAGAAGGGAATTTATACCATAACCATTTCTGAGGATGAAGTTGCTGTTAACAAACTTGCTGCCAAGAATTGTCCTCCAAAGATTATTAAGGTTATAAATAGTCATCCTTATTAATTTTAATTATGGATGTCACTAAAATATCTCAACCTGACGTATATCTTTTTGGGATAAGGATTCTGGAGCCTGTTACAACCATTACTGATTTATTAGTGGGTGCCGTATGTTTCTATGCATACTGGAGAATTCAGAAGGAAAAACTTTCCGGTAAAACCGTCCTTTATATGAAGTACTACTTTTTGACCATGGGTATGGCAACTTGCATTGGTGGGCTCATTGGACACGGATTTCTTTATGCAGTTAATGAGCATTGGAAATTATTGGGATGGTATATCTCTATGGTATCAATTGCACTTCTAGAGCGTTCTGCAATAGGGCATGCCAGCAGATTTGTGAGTTCACGTTATCGGAAGATCTTTATGGCAATAAATATATTGGAGCTTTTGATTTTTATGACCTTAACAGCCTACACATTGCATTTTAGGTTTGTCCAGATTCATTCTATTTACGGACTGCTCATCGTTGTCTTTTCTTTCCACCTTTTTACGTATGTCAAATCAAAGGATATTGGAAGCAAGCTAATGGTTCAGTCTGTTTTAATACTAGCCGTCGCTGCTTTTATTTTCAACTATCCTGTCGTAATTCATGAATGGTTCAATCATCGTGATTTTGCACATATTCTTATGGCAATAGGTTCAGTTGTGTTTCTAAAGGGAACTTTGAATTACGAGAAACTGCATTCATAAAGAAGGAAACAAAGAAGCTTTCCATCTTGAAATCTCACACGGAATGGGTTAGTGTCTAATTAGCTTACCCTATCCACATTTCGAATGTCCGCAACCTTTACAGCGCAGGCATCCCTCTTCATATATAAGGCCAGATGGATCACCACATTCCGGACAAGATTTATTTACTGCTTCTGTGCCATTTGGAATAAACTTCCTCAAAGCCCTATCAACTCCATTTTTCCAGGTATTAATAGAATCATCATTTAAATTGAGGTTTGAAACAAGGTTTACAACAAATTGCAAAGGCATTCCATGCCTTAAGACACCAGAAATCAGCTTTGCATAATTCCAATAGGTTTTATTAAAAAATCTTGAAAGACCCTCAATCGTTGTTTTATACCCGTGCTTGTCTTCATATTGAAAGTCATATCTTTTCTTTCCACTTCCAACGTGGTTTTTGATTACCCATCCCTTGGTAATTGACTTAGGTATCAAAAACGTATCATCTTCTTCCTTACCTGTAAAGATCTCATAAGGCCTGTTATTAAGGAGTCCTATAAAAGCAATCCACTTTTCATGATTATTTTGAAATCTTATTATTTCCGATTCCATTTTTTTAGGCCTTTTAGGTGCTTGGGTCTCTTTAAATTCAAATTCTTTCTCATTTGCTTCTTTATTAGAAACCAGAACGCCTGATCTAGAACCTTCTCTATATACTGTTATCCCTTTACAGCCGCTCTTCCATGCTGTTTTGTAGATCTCTCCAACTAATTCTTCAGTGGCATCATTCGGTATGTTCACGGTAACACTGATTGAATGGTCAACCCATTTTTGAATGTCCCCCTGCATCTTGACTTTCTGCACCCAATCAATGTCATTTGAAGTAGATTTATAATAGGGAGACTTTTCAATAACCTTATTTAGATCCTCTTCTTTCATATTTTCCACTTCTTCAACATTATGGCCATTAACCTCTAGCCAGGTAATAAACTTATGGTGAAACACATGATACTCTTCCCAGGAGTCACCTACTTCATCAATAAATGAAACCTTAACATTCTTGTCATTTGGATTTACTTTTCGCCTTCTTTTATAAGCAACCATAAATACCGGCTCAACACCTGAACTTGTTTGCGACATCAAACTGGTTGTTCCTGTTGGAGCAATTGTTAAAAGGGCAATGTTCCTTCTCCCGTACTTTTTCATTTCTTCATAAAGAGCAGGGTCCGCTTTTTTGATTCTGTTGATAAAAGGATTATTCATCTCTTTATCAGCATCATAGATGGGGAATGGGCCTCTGTCTTTGGCAAGTTGGACAGAAGAGCGATAACATTCTAAAGCCAGCGTTTGATGAACCTTGGTTGAAAAATCAATTGCTTGATCAGAACCATATTGGATTCCCAGTGCAGCAATCATGTCTCCCTCTGCTGTAATGCCAATTCCTGTACGGCGGCCTTCCACACACTTTTTCTTGATGTTTTTCCAAAGATCCAATTCAGTACCTTTGATTTCCAACCCTTCAGGATCACAATTTATTTTAGTTATAATTGCATCAATCTTCTCTAGTTCCAGGTCAATAATATCATCCATGATTCTTTGTGCACATTTTACATGGTCGGCAAAAAGCTCACTATCAAAATAGGCATTCTCTGTAAACGGGTTTTGAACATAAGAATACAAGTTGATCGCCAATAACCTGCAGCTATCATAGGGACATAAGGGTATTTCCCCACAAGGATTGGTAGAAACCGTTGCAAAACCTAAATCTGCATAACAATCTGCGACAGATTCTCTAATGATTGTATCCCAAAACAAAATCCCCGGCTCAGCTGATTTCCACGCATTGTGGACAATCTTGTCCCAAAGAGCCTTTGCGTCAATCTCCTTAGTTATCTTCGGATCATCAGAGTTAATCGGATATTGCTGGACATATTTTTCATTGCTGATCATTTTTCTCATGAAATCATCATCAATTCTTACAGAAACATTGGCTCCTGTGACCTTGCCCAATTCCATTTTGGCATCAATAAAACTTTCAGCATCAGGATGTCGCGATGAGATACTCAGCATTAAGGCTCCTCTTCTTCCATCTTGGGCTACCTCACGTGTTGAATTAGAATAGCGCTCCATAAATGGAACAATACCTGTAGAAGACAGGGCTGTATTTTGAACTGAGCTTCCCTGAGGACGAATATGTGAGAGATCATGGCCTACCCCACCCCTCCTCTTCATCAGCTGAACCTGCTCTTCATCAATTTTCATTATGCCACCATAAGAATCTGCACGATCACCTTTGCCAATAACAAAACAGTTAGACAAAGAGCTGATTTGGAAATTATTTCCTATGCCTGACATGGGACCACCTTGCGGAATGATATATTTAAACCCTTTTAACAAATCAAAAATTTTGTCCTCGGTAAGTGGCTTTTCGTATTCCTTTTCAATACGTGCTATTTCTTTTGCCAATCTCCGATGCATATCATCTGGGGTTAGCTCATACACATTTCCTTTTGAATCTTTAAGGGAATACTTGTTAATCCATACTTCTGCTGCCAATTCATCCCCATTAAAATACTTTATCGCTTCTTTTCTTATACTATCTAAAGAAAAAGAAGGCAGCTCTGTTCCATGCGTCTTTTGGGTATCTTCAATGGAATCTATATTTTTAATTGCATTGCTCTTTGTATTTAACAATTGATCTGATTTTTGTTCGTCCTTCTCGGTGGTTGCAGTAGCAACTTTTGTAACAACTTCGTTTTGCATATGTAGATTCCGTATAATAATTTGAAAAACGGTGATTTCCCGCCCTACGAATTTAAAAATAGAAATCCGTATGATTCACACGAATCTTTCAACAATTGAGGTGATTTTCTAACATGACAAATGCGAATTATCGTTTTGTGTTCTATCTGGTGCTTATCCTGTGAGATTTCGCGTAAAGTTCTCTTGATTTTGATCTCTTCGTTTTTTTTGTGTGGATTTTTTTTGAACTTTTTGGGAAAGATTCGTCAAAATGACCAAAACGTCACCATATTATTGAAGCACAATTAATTGGGATTATTTGCTTTCGCTACAATAACTGCAATAAGCTGCCAGCTATAGTATTATGTATGATATGGTTTATCTCATTGCTTGATTTATTTCAAGCAATAGCCTTTCTTCTTAATGATTTGCCTGAAGTTTTTTATTATGTCGGTAGATTAAAAAACCAACTGCACCGATCAGCAAATAAGGAATTCCCATTATATACAGGATACCTCTATTGATTCCTGAACCAGCAGCCCCTTCACCCAGTTTCGCATTTGATTCTATTGTCGCTTTACACATAGCGCATTGCGCCTCTACATCCGAACAAAAAACAATCAGCCCACCCCCAATTAAGAGCAACAAAATAAAGAAGAATTTAATTTTTGCGTTTATTTTCATGAGGACTTGGACTTTCTGGGAATAAACTCTGAGGCTTTGAGCAGCTTTATATCATCAATAAGCCTATCTACGTCATCTATATCAGTGCCCGTATAGTAGCCCCTGATCCTTTTCTCCTTATCAATTAAAACAAACTTATCACTATGCAAGAATGCTTCCTCCCCTAGGCTTTTATCACCTTCCTGTGCTCCAAGGAAAAACCCTTTTCGAGCCAACCCATACAGGGCCTTTTTTTCTCCCGTTAAAAAATGCCATCTATTTTTAATGGCTCCTGCATTCTGGGCATACTCATTTAATGCTTCAATAGTATCATTTTCCGGATCAACTGTGAAAGAAAGCAGGATTATATCATCCATTTTTTCAGTGTGCCCCTGGACCCTAATGAGCTGGGTTCTCATCTTAGGGCATATCCCCATACATTTGGAAAAGAAGTACTCAACAACAACAATTTTCTCCTTTATGGTTTCCTCTGTTACTGTAGTCCCATTTTGATCTGTAAAGCTAAATGCCGGAATCGTGTGATAAATCGTATCTACTACAGTTTTGTTGTTGACGATTGAAGAAGACGCCTCTTTGGGTCCAAAAACCGGCAATATTAAAAGATTATGCTTTCCTTTTGTAAGCCCTATATACAATAGGGCCGGACTCAGCAATATCACGAAGAGAACAATGAGCTTAAACCAAGTTTTTTTAACCTTCATCTGTAAATTTATGTCGTCTAATACAACCAGCCGAAAATTTGTCTTAAGTTAAACCAATACATCGCTTCATTAAGGCATATAAAGATCAGGTAGCATATAAAAGTAATATATGGCAGGGCTACTATCTTAATAAAAGACTTCCGTTCATCACCAAGGTGCATAAAAACACCAACAATATATCCTGCTTTTATAAGGGTCATGATAATAAACGAATACTTCACAACCTCCCAATTTAAACCTAGACTGGTCCACCACACTCCAAGACAAACCTCGAAAATAGTAATGGCCGTTAAAAGAAACGTAACAAACCAAATCTTCTTTCGGATCTTTTTACCTTCTTCTTCACTATGATGAGCATCTAAAGAATATTCAATTATATCATCCCTTTCCATAATGCTAGTTTAAAATATATTTGTGTTAATGTGAATTATATTATAGCAAATAGTATACGGTAAAAACAAAGACCCATACCAGATCAACAAAGTGCCAATACAAGCCTGTTTTTTCAACCATTTCGTAATGGCCTCGTTTTTCGTATTGCCCCTTTGCAGCTCCTATTAATATTATTAAGTTTATTACCACCCCAGAAAAAACGTGGAATCCATGAAAGCCCGTAACAAAGAAAAAGAAATCCGCATATAGCTGATGGCCATATTCATTTTTAGCTAAATTGGCCCCATGAATATGATCTGCAGATTCGAGTTGTTTTGCCATCTCTTCACCCACAACAAGTGTTCCATCAGAGAACTTCAAGCTAACCGCATCAGAAAGCTCTCCTACATAGTCGCCACTTTCATTTAATAGATACGCCCTTTCGCCATGAGCCCATTCATAAACCCCGTGATCTGTCCCGTGGATATAATGAGACCATTCCCACGCCTGAGATGAGAGGAAAAACACCCCGCCTAAAACAGTAAGTGCAAGCCAAAACACCACATTTTTCTTATCCATTCTGTGCCCTGCCTCAACAGCCAAGACCATCGTTACTGAACTTACAATAAGGATAAAGGTCATCAAAGCAACGTACAATAAAGGCAAATATGTATCCCCACAAAATGGGAAAGCGTGAAAAACTTCCTGGCTATCTGGCCATACATCAGCATATTTGTGACGATATACACCTAAAGAAATTAAAAGCGCCCCAAATGTTAATGCGTCCGATATAAGAAAGAACCACATATACATTTTCCCATAACTTATACTAAAAGGAGATCGACCACCTTCCCATAACTCCTTAGTAGGTATTTGTTTTGTTGCTTCTCCAGCCATTTTCTAATAGGTTAATTCATTAACATTAAAAATAAAAACAAGTATATCCACAATACAGCCAAAAAATGCCAGTATATAGCACATAGTTGCAACCCCAATATTTTTTTTGAATTGTACTTTAGCAATAAAGATTTTACAAACACAACGATCAATACGATAATCCCTCCAAACAAATGTGCCAAATGCAATCCTGTAAGCACGTACATAAAAGACCCAGAAGGGTTGCTTTGTGCTCCGGCAAGGAACACGCCCGCATCAACCAATTCCTTATACGCTGTAAATTGCGCAAATACAAACCCTATGCCTAACAAGAGGGTCAATCCAACACCTGTTTTTATGCCAGTATAATTGTCGGCTTTAGCAGATCTTGCAGCATAAATTAAGGTTAGACTACTAATGATAATAATAAGGGTGCTGTTGTAAAATGCCTGAGGGAATTCAAAGAGCATCCAATTCGCTTCAGCTCTTCTTACTACTATAGCAGAGGTCAATCCTGCAAAAAGCATTACAATGCTGACCATACCCACCCACAACAAGGGTTTTGCAGTCTTATTCCTGATATATTCAGATTCTTCCAAGGTTATGGTCGATACAGTCATTCTCGCCGTTTTTTAGTGCTGGGCTCCGCCATCTAGTTCGCCCTCTTCCAAAGGAACAGTCTGGGGAACAAAATCTTCCTCTTTTCCGGGCTTGCTATAATCATACGCCCAGCGATGAACCGTTGGCAGTTCACCAGGCCAATTACCATGAAGGTGTTCAACCGGAGTTGTCCATTCCAAGGTATTGGCCCTCCACGGATTCTGTGGTGCTTTTTCTCCTCTAAAAATACTATAGAAGAAATTGATTAGAAAAAAGCTTTGTGACAACGTTCCCCCAATTGCAAAAAATGTTATCAAAATATTCAGGTCTACAAAATCATCAAACATGGGAAATGCCGTATTGGAATAATATCTTCTGGGAACACCTGCCATCCCAATAAAATGTTGCGGAAAAAATACACCATAGGCACAAATAAAGGTGGTCCAGAAATGCACATAACCCCAGGTTTTATTCATCATCCTACCAAACATTTTTGGAAACCAATGATATACACCTCCAAACATTGCCAAAACCGCAGACAATCCCATTACAATATGAAAGTGAGCCACTACAAAATAGGTGTCATGAAGATTAATATCCAGTGCATTATCCGCCAATATAATCCCCGTTAACCCACCGGTAATAAATGTAGAGACCATGGCTATAGCAAAGAGCATCGCAGGCGTAAGCACCAAGTTTCCTCTCCACAACGTGGTAAGGTAGTTAAAGACCTTCACTGCAGAAGGTACGGCAATTAACAGGGTTGTAAATGTAAATACAGCCCCAACGAATGGGTTCATCCCCGTAATGAACATGTGATGCCCCCAAACAATGAAGGATAATCCTGCAATGGCTAAGAGTGAGACCACCATGGCTTTGTATCCAAAAATCGGTTTCCTTGAATTAACAGAAATAATTTCAGAAGCCAATCCTAAGGCAGGAAGAATAATGATATACACCTCCGGATGCCCCAGGAACCAGAACAAATGCTGAAACAAAATAGGGCTTCCTCCTGTTGCAGCAATCGCCTCTCCGTTAATAACAATATCAGACAAAAAGAAGGCAGTGCCAAATGTGCGATCAAAAATAAGCAATAGTGCTGCTGCAAATAGGACAGGAAAAGAAAGAACCCCTAAAATTGCTGTTAGGAATAAAGCCCATACCGTTAAGGGTAGCCTCATCATTGTCATCCCCTTTGTTCTTAGATTTATAACAGTCACAATATAGTTTAGCCCCGCCAGCAAAGCACCGACGATAAAAAATGCCATGCTTATCAGCCAAAGGTCCATTCCGAGCCCTGATCCAGGCATTGATTCGGGCAAAGCACTAAGCGGAGGATAAACTGTCCACCCTGGAGCAGCTGGTCCTGTTTCCACAAAAAGAGAGCTTACCAAAACCACAGTAGCAAGCCAAAAGAACCAATACGACAGCATATTCAAAAATCCTGAAGCCATATCCCTTGCACCAATTTGCAATGGAATCAACATGTTGGCAAATGTACCACTCAAGCCTGCTGTCAATAACCAGAACACCATAATAGTACCGTGAATGGTTACCAGGGCAAGATACATATTAGGATCTAGAACTCCACCAGGAGCCCATCTGTCACCTAAGAGAAGATTTACTATTTTGAAGCCTTCACCTGGCCAAGCCAACTGTAAACGAAACAAAGCTGCCATCACTGTTCCGAGAACCGCCATAAAAATACCAGTTATTAAAAATTGCCTGGCAATCATTTTGTGATCCTGGCTAAATATGTATTTGGTAATAAATGATTCCTTATGGTGTCCGTGATCGTTACTCATTGATTTCAGTTTTTTATATCAATCCCTAATTGTTCTTTGCCAATAAGTTGGTGTTTTTTGTTTTTTCAGTCTCTTTAAGACCTGCAAGAATACCTTTTTCATCAACTGTTTTTTGTGATGCCAACCAAGTGTTGTAGGCCTCTTCACTTTCAACAACAATTGTCATCTGCATATTATAATGTGCAATACCACAAATCTTATTACATAAAAGGATATAATCAAACTCGGGATTCCCTGTAATTTCCCTCATCTCTGCAGTCGTTTTATTTGGAACAAAATGAAACTGGGTTGTCATTCCGGGAACACAGTTCATTTGTGCCCTAAAGTGAGGCATATATGCTGAATGAATTACGTCTTGAGAACGAAAGGCAAAATTCACTGATCTGTTAACAGGCAGATGAAATTCCCCTTTCACTATTTTGTCATCATTTACATTCTCGTCATTGGGGTCCAAACCCAAGCCATTAGTACCTCCGATCAATCGATAGTTGAAATTGCCAAGTTTGCCATCGGCTCCACTATACCGTGCAGTCCAATCAAACTGCTTGGCATACAACTCAATCTGAATAGCGTCTTCAGGGGCTGGTTCAAATATTTCATTCCAGGTTTGCAGACCCCAAATAATCACCACAGCCATAGCGATAGAAGGTACAACTGTCCAGATTAATTCAAGCTTGTGGTTTTCGGGATACCAATATGCTTTCCTTGATTTCCTGTAGTAGTATTTAAGCGGAAACAGGAACAGTGGCATAATGGTAATGACAAAAACAATATTGATCATGTCAAAATTAAAAGCCAGTAGCTGATCTATCTCCTCACCATGTATTGATGCTGCTACAGGTAAAAAATAATCCTTATAGTTTATGTAGCACCAGGCATACATTCCAAAAAACAGGAATAGGTAAATCACATAAAACCAAGCCATTGTTTTGTTCTCTCCCTCTGTAACAACAACATCTTTAGAGCCTCCCCCTTTAAGTTTAAGAATTAACTCATACACCCTAAACATTTGTGCCACTACGACAATGCAAAATATGAAGGCAATAAAATACAGCAAGTCAACCATTGGAATGAAATATTTAAATTAAACTATCTTCTTCTGAAAATTACCTAAAAACCAGCTCTTTGTCTACTTAGATTTTATCATGCCAAAATTATATATTAAACTGTAGATTCCAAGCATTTTTATGCTTTTTTTGGGCTCTAGTTATGATTTGGTTTCCTCTATTTATTTGTCGAAGCTGGAATACCACAAGGTACAGTTAGTTAAAAGCAAAAAACTAAAATCAACTTTCAGCAATTATTCAGATGTGGCCTAAAACCAAAATTATCTGAACCAAAGGAAGAAATACAATTGAGCCCAACATTAGCTCCTTGGCAGCTTCCTGAGAGCATTCCTTATACACTTTATAGGCTAAAAAAAGAAAAACTAAACTTGCCAATATTATTACCATCCCAAAATAACCATTGACGATTCCCAAAATTAAAGGCAGCGATGAGAACGGCAAAAGAAAGATCGTTGATAAAAAAATAAATCTTGCATTTTTTTTGGTCTTCTTGCCATCTCCGGGCAAGAGGCAAATGTCCGCCTTTTTATAATCTTCATCCAATATCCAGGCAATGGACCAAAAATGTGGAAATTGCCAGACAAATTGTATGGCAAAAAGCACTAGGCAGGCTATATCAATAGAACCTGCTAAAGCAGTATATCCAATAATAGGTGGCATAGCACCTGGAAATGCTCCAGCTAAAACAGCGAAAGAAGTATGTCTTTTTAGAGGTGTGTAAACAAAGGCATACGCTAAAAGTGAAAATAAGCCAAGTAATGCGGCAATACTATTCATATAAACCGATAAAACCGCCACACCCAAAACACCCAAAACAGCAGTTGCGATTCCGGCTTCCAGAGGAGCAAGCCTCCCAGCTGCTACCGGCCTGTTAGCAGTTCTTGTCATCAACTTGTCTATATCTTTTTCAATTATCTGATTAATCCCATTTGCGGAGCCTGTAATCAAAAAACCACTCAATAACAGAAGTGACATATGTCCCCAATTTATGGGGCCTGACAATGCAAAAAGATAGCCCATTCCGGCAGAAAAGACCACCAACATAGTCAGTCTTAATTTAATGAGCTGCAGATAGTCCTTAATTTTAGCTGCAATTACTGAAGATACTGTTAAAGACTCTGTTTTGGCAATTGTCATATTGTCAATTTCTACTATATCGTCCTAAAATACTCTAAAATACTCCGTGCTTCTTCCTGAGTAACTCCCTGATCGGTCATCTGAACATTATTGTATTCTTTAAGTAATTTTCTGGCTGTTGGGTCCTTTTTGAGCATCTCAGCAGGATTAAGTATCAGGTTCATCACCCATTCAGGTGTTCTTCTTTTAAGAATTCCCGCCTGCGGAGGGCCAATTATTTTAACATCAATTTTATGGCATGCAGTACATGTTTCATTGTAGAATTTTTTTCCTTTTTCCACAAGGTCCATGTCAATTTCACCAAGAACAATGCTCTTTATGGGACCAATGCCAATATTGGTCATTGGGTCTACCTCTTCAATTACTTCCTCTGGCTCGCTGGCACAATAAGAAAGCACCAATCCAGAACACAGAAGTGATAGCAGCCATTCCGTTTTTTTACATTCCATCTATAAATTCTAATCAGAAGAACAACATCATTTTTAAATTATGAAGATGCTATTATTTGGATTACAAATATAAAGTAATTATTCATTCTTACTTTTAATAGCCTGATTTATCAAGTAGGCCTCTCTACTCATTTGTCCAGAAATCGCCTTATTTTCTTCAGCCCTCCTTATAAGATAAGGTATTACCTGTTTTACGGCACCATAAGGCAGATATTTTGAAACATTATATCCTGCTTTTGCCAGACTATACGAAATATGATCACTCATGCCATAAAGCTGTGAAAACTGGATTGCATGGTAATCGTTAGGAATATTCTTTTTAGACATTGCCGAAGCTAAGTGCCTTGAGCTTTCTTCATTATGTGTTGCATTACATATATGCAAAGCATCCAGGTTTTCCATGCAAACATCAATTGCTCTATTAAAAGCTGAATCGGTATCTTCCTTCTTCAAAAACACAATGTCTCTTTCTTTATTACGACTGTCTCTTTTTCTTTCTTTTTCCCAATATGCTCCTCGGACCAGCTTTACACCTAAATAGTATTGGTCTCGTATGGCCATCCCTATTAATTCTTCTAAGAAAGCCAGCCTGTCTTTTCTGTACATCTGCAGGGTAATGTAAACTACCGCCTTTTCTTGATTATACTTCTTCATCATATCAATTGAAATATCATCCAGGGCCTTTTGGATAGTGCTTTCTTCTGCATCAATATAAATATCAATACCATGTTCATGACCTGCATTACAAATTTGGTCAATTCTGCCAATTGCAGAGGAATACTGGTCGGATTCATTTGCAGTCAACTCATCTAAATTAGATTTTTTCATCAAAAGCCCAGAGCTTGCTAAGCCCGTGGGCTTAACAGCCAAGCTCTTCACAAAAGCATTGTCTTTAACAAAATCAATAGCCTTAAGGATTTCTTTTTTAGTTTTATCAAAAAACTTAGTGCTATCCACACTTTCAGCAGAATAATCCAGCGTAGAACAAATCTTATCCTTGCCCAGTTTTTCTATCACTTTAACGCTCTCTTGTAGCGTTTCTCCTCCACAAAAATGTTTAAAAATGGTGTGTTTAATAGCAAAGGATATGGGCAGTCCGATTTTTAGTGCAAGCAGGGTAGCCTTTGATGAAATATTAACAATAAGTGGATTATTCAGAAGCTTAAACACTAGTAGTGAGCTATTAAGTTCTGCTTTAGGTTTATCGGGATATTTAAATTCCAAATCCATCACTTGTTCTTCAATACCTGTAATCTTTAAATCTTTAAACTTTAGGTTTCAAAATTATACATTTATTAAGCTATGCCCACCTTCCCATTCAAATAATCTACATTATAATGAGCTCCGACACATTCCTTTCTCATCATACAAAACTTAATGATAATATAACCAATACAAATTAAATTTCGCAACTCGCACAACTGGGGTGAAACAATTGAATTCTCATATAATTCTTCAGTCTCATCAAAAAGAATCTTTAACCTATCCAATGCGCGTTTTAGACGTATGTCAGACCTGACAATACCAACATAATTACTCATAGTAGCTTTCAATTCTTCCAGGTTATGGGTAATCAACACCAGCTCTGTAGGCTCGGAAGTGCCTTCAGCACTCCATTCAGGCACGTTTTTATTTAGTTTTATCTTTAGGACATCTTGTACAGACCAAAGAAAGCAAGAGTTTGCAAAAACCAACGCTTCCAAGAGCGAATTAGATGCCAAACGATTGGCGCCGTGTAATCCTGTGGAAGCACATTCACCACAAGCATATAAATTCTTTATTGAGGTCCTGCCATGCATGTCTGTTTTTATGCCTCCACAAATATAATGGGCTGCTGGAACTACTGGAATCATCTCCTTTGCAATATCCACCCCAATACTTTTGCACTTTTGGTAGATGCTTGGATATTTTTCCTGGAACATCTCTGAATTAAGATTTGTGCAGTCTAAATAAACAAAATCATCACCCATCTTTTTCATCTCATTATCAACTGCCCGGGCAGCAATGTCTCTAGGGGCCAGAGAGCCTCTTTTGTCATACTTTTCCATAAAGCTTTCCCCCCTTGCAGATCGCAAAATGCCCCCCTCTCCTCTCACTGCTTCTGATATTAGAAAAGACGGACTCTCACCTGGATTATACAATGCTGTAGGATGAAATTGCACAAATTCCATCCCTTCCAATAAGCCTTTCGCCCTGTAGGCCATCGCCATTCCGTCTCCAGTAGCCACTTTTGGATTTGTGGTATTTTTATATGCTTGCCCTGCACCTCCAGCTGCAAGTAATGTAATTTTTGAAAGCACTGTCTCAACCTTATTTGTTGTTAAGTTTAAAGCGTAAAGCCCATAACACTCTACATCTTTAGATTCCTTGTTCAGCATTTTCCCAAAGTGATGTTGCGTAATCAGGTCAATGGCAAAATAGTGGGTGAGAATCTCAATGTTTCCCAGTTTTTCTGCTTCTGCTACCAGTGCAGTTTCTATTGCGAGTCCTGTCAGGTCCTTATGGTGCATCACTCTATTTCTTGAATGTCCTCCTTCCCTCCCAAGTTCATAGTTGCCCGATGGCGTTTTATCAAAACTCATGCCCCAAGATTTCAGATCCTCTACCATGGCCGGGCCTTGACTAATAACCATTTCTACCACTTGGGGGTCACACAAACCTGCTCCTGCATTGATGGTGTCTTCAATATGTTTTTTGAACGTGTCATTCTTAAGGTCTACAACTGCGGCAACACCCCCTTGGGCATATTTTGTATTTGTTTCGCTAGCATCAACTTTAGTGATAATTGTCACCCTTTTATCTGCCTGATTATTAGCAACTTTAATAGCATACGTAAGTCCGGCAATTCCAGAGCCAATAATTAAGAAGTCCGTTTCTCTCATTGGTTTCCTGCTGAAATGTCCAACATTCGCTGGATTGGCAGTAATGCTCTCTTCTGAAGATCTTTCCCCACCTTTATCTCAGGCTGTTCGTGAACCATGCACAAATAAAGCTTCTCCAAAGTGTTAAGCTTCATGTATCCACATTCGCTACAAGCGCAGGAATTGTCTTCCACGCTTGGTGCAGCTATCAATTTCTTGTCCGGACTCTCAATCCTCATCTGATGCAGGATGCCGGCTTCCGTTGCAATAATAAATTCTTTCCTAGTATCTCCTTTAACATAATTGATTAGCGCAGTAGTTGAACCAATGAAATCGGCAATATCTAAAATGTGAGACTCTGATTCCGGATGAGCAATAAAGGCTGCTTCAGGATGTCTTTTATGTAGCTCCAAAATTTTGTCGATTGAAAATGCTTCATGCACCATACATGCACCATTCCATAAAACCATGTCCCTCTTGGTCTCTTTCTGAAGGTATTTGCCCAAATTATAATCTGGGGCAAAAATTATTTTACAGTCTTTCGGTACAGCATTGATAATTTTAACAGCATTGGAGGAGGTGCAGACAATATCACTAAGCGCTTTGATCTCCGCACTACAATTAATATAGCTAATAACCATATGATCAGGATGTGCATTTACAAATTTCTCAAATTTGTCAGGAGGGCAAGAATCTGCCAAGGAGCATCCTGCTTTTAAATCAGGAACAATTACCTTTTTATCCGGATTTATGATCTTAGCCGTTTCACCCATGAAATGAACGCCTGCAAAGACAATAATCTCAGCTTCTGTCTTTGCAGCTTCTTGAGATAGCCCAAGGCTATCGCCAATATAATCTGCAATCTCCTGAAGCTCTTTCACCTGATAATAATGGGCCAATATGACGGCGTTTTTTTTTCTTTTTAACGCATTGATCTCCACCACCAAATCAATTTCTGGATTAATCGGAATATTGAGATATCCCAAGGTTTGAATTTGTTCGCTAATGGTTGCAGGATGACTCACTCTAGAGTAAAATTAAAAACGTTATCTTAATTTCTGACGTTTATACAGAATCTTTGTCAGTAAAACTCAATAGTTGCTTAAGGCTGGGAAACAGGATAAAGCAAAACCCAGCAAAAAGACCAATTCCCGAATAAGCAAAAACTTCGAGCACTGGATTAATAATTGTGGTCGTTTGTTGAAAAGTTTTTTGCTCCTCAATTGTTGCAATCCCTTTCATTATTCCACCAATAACCAAAAGTGAAAAGAAAATCAGAAAGAAAATATTCGAAATCCAAAACCCTTTACCTATCCATCCATTTGGAGAAATTTGCTTTTTCTTCTCAACCATATAACAAATTGAAGCAATTAATATCATTGAATTAATTCCTATCGTACTTCCCATTGCATGGGCCACTGTAATGTGGGTTCCATGGGTATAAACCTGAATCGCAGGAATTGATATGAGTATTGCTAATATTAAATTAATAAGGATCCAGATATCAGCTGCCATCAGAAACCTAAATGGCATGATGTGAAAGCGTTTAGAGCTATTGATAAAAGAGCCTCTAAATTCCCAGATTATTTTAGCTAAAATAATAAGTTCCGTCATGCTTATAGCATATCCCATATGGCGAATCCAGCCTGCTGAAGGCACCATGTATAAATGGTGTGCCCATCCAAACATTAAATTGGTTAGCCCCAGAAAATATAATAAGAAGGACTGTTTTGAAAAAGCCATTGAAGGCTTCTCGTCTCTATTCTCAGACTCATCAAAACGTTGGCTCATTTTATCCATCAAAAATATCGCAGTACCATAAATCAGCATATTCCATGAACCCACTATTTCTCCATACGATTTCCATTGGACGGTCATGTCTCTTACTATACTGTCCCTAAAAAACGGCAACAGCCAGAGATACGATTCAACAAAAGAAAATAGAAAGAAAATAATCCCTGTACCCCACATCCAGTAATAAACTGGCCACTTCCCTGGAGATTGAGATATCGTTTTAATATAATTAATTCCAAAAATTACCCAGGAAACAACAATTGGGATTGCTAGAATAGGATGAAAGGCCCAATATTCCCTGCCTCCAAATATCCCCATGAAATAGCTTGCAACAATTAAAAGACCTGTAACTAAAAATATCCATAAGTGAATGTTTGCTAGCTTTTTTGAAAAAAGAGGCAATCCACACCTTGAAGGCAAATAATGGTATATCCCTCCAATTGAAGCCAAATACAACCACGAAACGACTAAAGAAACGTGAAGAGGCCTTGTCTTTTGGAAGGAAAATATTTGGTTTAGCTCTGGAAACACATATTGCAAACCACCAAAACAGCCAAAAAACATTCCTGTCAGCAATGCAACCACACCTAAAATCATAAAACTAATACCCGCATCCTTTTTCATAATCTCTTTTAAATCAATAATGCTTTACATCAACAGTTCCAAGGGTGCTAAATTTAAATTCCCGCACGGGCGATGTGCCTGACTTATCAATATAAGCTAGAAAAGCCATCAAATTATTTATCTCTTCGTCTGAAAGCCCCATGTTTGGCATTTTTTGAGATCCATTTCTAAGCCAGATTTCAGCACGTTGCGGACCTCCTTCAGCTGACATACAATTAGTTAAATCAGGTCCCATATAACCACCTAAACCAAAAATCTGATGGCAAGAAGTGCAATTGTAATCTTGAAACAAGAGCTTTCCAGCTTTTACCTCTTCGGTAATCAGTTCCGCTCCTTTGGAAACATTCTCATCTTCTAAATAAACTGATAGGGAGCACAAAAAGAATATCGTGCACAATACACTAAAAATTATTCTTTTTGAGCTTAGTTTCATCATTTAGTATTCGCACTATAAAAAAGAGAAGGAATCTATAGGCTATTCATAGCCTATAATTTTTCCGAGGTCAAAGCTAATATGTTTTCTTTAATCAAAAAATATTATGCCTTTAAACCAAGGCCATAAAACACTAATTATTATATTCTCTTAGCAATGCTAATATCAAAATTATATAGGAAGTTCGGCTTCCGCAATTCTGCTTAGTTTCCTTATGTCCAGCAGAACAAGCAGGTTGTTTTTATATTTAATTAACCCCATGGATTCAAACAATACAAGTAGCTTATATAAATTGCCAAGAGTAGTGCCTGCAATTGAAACTAAATCAACAGGCTTTACTTTTGTCTTTACTTGTTTCTGACCATCAATCCCAAAAAAATTATAAAGCAACAATAGCGATTCTGCTAATCGTTGACTTGCCGTTTTTTGAGCCAAGCTTACTATCCGCGTTCTTGTATAAATAAGATCTTTTGTTAATTGATCTATTACTCCATTATAACATGTGATGTTTGAATTTATCAAATTGGCAATAAGTTCATTAGGTATTACATAAACCTTTGCAGGAACAACACAGATAGCAGATTTCTTATATTTCTGTTCTCTGAAAAGGCCTTCCATTCCAACAAGCGTTTTCTTGCCAACAAATCGAATTACCACTTCTTTACTGGCCTCCACTTCCCAGATAATTTTAATGCTGCCTGATTCTATTAAATAAACATTTTGAGGCCATTCCCCTTTGCAAAATAAGATCTGTCCTTCAACAAGTCCGAGATACATTGCCCCTTTCAATATGCGCTCCATCTCTCTTTTTGTACAGGCGCTAAAGATTGGATCAGCCCCTATCAACTTAAAGAAGTTCTGCCTAAGTGTTTTATCTTTTGATAGGTTTAGCAAGGTCATCTTAACAGGCCAAATTTCGGATTATTATTTCTGTTGCACCTGCATTTTGTTTAATATAGGTTTTACATATCTCTGAAGCAATTTTTATTACAAAGGGTTCTGAAAAGAAAAAGCTCATTCTTTTTTTAAATGTATCAGCATCTGAAATAGCAAACGCTCCACCCAATTCAATTAATTCTATTGCTTCGTGAAATTTTTCAAATTCAGGTCCAATAACAATAGGCATTCCAAATGTAGCCGGCTCTAGAATATTGTGTAACGCGCCTTTAAAAGCTCCACCGACATATGCAATGTCACCGTACTGGTAAATCGCAGATAACAAACCAATATTGTCAATAATTAAAACCTTTGCGCCTTGTATATCAACATCACCAATTTCAGAATAAAGGATGTTTTTGACTTTTAGCATAGATTGAATCTTTCGAATATGCCCTTTATCAATTTCATGAGGAGCAATAATAATCTTTACCTGATCATTGCACTCATTAATATATGGAATAATTCTTCTCTCATCGTCCAACCATGTGCTTCCAGCCACTAATAGCTTATTTTCACCTTTAAACACAGAAATCCCCTCTACCTCCGTCCTTTTTATTTTAGATTCCATAACCCTGTCAAAACGAGTGTCTCCTGCATAAACTCCTGATTCAATGCCTATTGACTTTAATAGCTCAATAGATTTGTCGTTTTGAACAAAAATTTTACTGTGGTTTTTGAGAGTCTTTCTAAAGAAACCTCCATATGCCTTGAAAAACAATTGTTTTTTATGAAATCTTGCAGAAACAAGATAACTTGGAATCGAACGGAAACTTAAGGCCGAAAGATAATGGTGCCAGTATTCATACTTTACAAAAATGGCCATCTTAGGATTTACAATATCCAAAAATTTGGCAGCACTTCTTCTTGAGTCAGGAGGCAAATAATACACGTATTCCGCACCAGAATAATTCTTTCTTACTTCATATCCAGAGGGGGAGAAAAAAGTAATCAAAACCTTCAGGCTAGCATCTTGCTCTTTTAACTTTTCAAATATTGGCCTCCCCTGTTCAAACTCTCCCAATGAAGCACAATGAACCCATACTATATTTTCGTTCTGCTTAACTTCTGAGGCAATCTGTTTTAACAGGCCCTTTCTTCCTTTAACCCATCTGGATGCTTTGTCGTTAAAAACTGCATATATCCTTATTCCCAGATGATAAATGCATAGTACTGCATTGTATACGACAATCATATTTTAGTTATAATAAAATTCATTAGGCACTTTTTTATATAGGGGCAGAACCCAGCCAAACCTGAACCCTGTTAATAAATCAAGTCTGGATTCTTTATCTTCACTCATCATATCATAATTATATCCACGCCGGTTTTTGGTCCAAGCCTGACATGTTTCAACACCAAAATAAAAATTGATCATTCTGGTATTTCCAAGATACAAGTAACCAATAAATTCTGAAACAGCTATTCCATTCGAAAGCCTATCATAGCCCTTAGCATATTCTTCCTGTAGTTGAGGCACTTCGCTTTTTATATGTATTCTATGCTGTAAAACACCAAATCCTATCCAGTAAAATATTCCCGAATTCATATTTGGACCCAACTTAACTTTTCCTAATAATGGGCTAATTTTCCCAAAGACCCCTTTTAGGGTATAGCCTCTTTCAAATAAATATATTTCTGTTGGCATTCCATCAGAATTAATAATGAAACCATCCTGGGTATTTAAATTGTTCAGTATTTGCCATTCTTTAACATCTTTGCCAAATATATATTCATAGTTAATCCCATAGAACCAATTTTTTCTTGTTTTAAAAGCAAAAGCTCCTCCAACAGTTCCATTTATTCCAAACCTATTAACCAAGTCTCCTCCAGGGAAATTTACAGAGAAGGATGTGGAAACAATAGTTGTAAAAACAATGGAGTCCTTTGGATTCACCTGAGCAGAAACTAGATCAGCCCATATCCAAAAAATAAATATACCAGGCAGAAAATACTTATTCATAAACACTTAATAATCACTAGCGGCGATTTGTTATGGATTGAAATCGTGGCCATAAAATTATAGAAAATTGGCTACTTTCGTGCTTTTCTTTATTAAACTAACTAGAAGGTAAAACATTGTGCCGAAGAACACATCAAGATATGGGCAAAATACAAATGGTTGACCTCGTCAGCCAATACAAAAACATCCAGGAAGAAGTTGACAATGCAATCCTAAATGTAGTAGGTTCGGCAGCTTATATTAGAGGCTCAGAGGTTAAAGGCCTGGAAGAGGAGCTCGCAGCATATCTTGGCATAAAACACGTTATAACTTGTGGAAATGGCACCGATGCCTTACAAATTTCTTTGATGGCCTTGGGTTTAAAACCAGGAGATGAAGTAATCAGTGCAAGTTTTACATTCATTGCAACTGTAGAAGTAATTGCGCTACTTGGCTTAATCCCGGTAATGGTTGATGTGGATCCAAGTACCTTTAATATTGACCCAAAAGCAATTGAAAACGCAATTACAGATAAAACTAAAGCGATTATTCCGGTACATCTGTTTGGCCAATGTGGAAACATGGATGCTATCATGGAGGTAGCTAAAAAGCATGACCTCTATGTAATTGAAGACACCGCTCAGGCAATAAGTGCAGCATACACCAACAATAATGGAGAAACAAAAAAGGCGGGGACCATTGGCCATATTGGATGTACGTCTTTTTTTCCTTCGAAAAACCTCGGTTGTTATGGAGATGGCGGAGCAATATTTACAGAGGATGATGAAATTGCAGAGATGCTCAGGATGGTTGCTAACCATGGGATGAAAAAGAGATATTATCATGAAGTAATCGGAGTAAATTCAAGGTTAGATAATCTCCAGGCAGCTGTGCTCAGAATAAAATTAAGACTCCTTGATAATTATAAGGGTGCTAGAAATGCTGTGGCAGACTTTTATGACAATGCTTTTATTAATATGGAACAACTTAGTATTCCGGAGCGCAACCCTCAATCTTCCCATGCCTTTCATCAATATACATTAAAATGTAATGGGATTGATAGAGATGGCTTAAAAGATCATCTTGCAGCAAGGGATATTCCGTCAATGGTTTATTACCCAGTGCCTCTTCACATGCAGGATGCTTTTATTAACAACCCTTCTTTTAAACAAACCTCTCTGCCCATAACAGAAGATCTCGCAAAAAAAGTTATTTCACTGCCTATTCATACCGAAATGAAAGAAGAGCAGTTGATATTGATTACAGAAACTGTAAAGGAATACATTAATTCTATTTCATGAAAATTGCTGTTATTGGAACCGGGTATGTTGGCTTGGTCACGGGAACTTGTTTTGCAGAAACAGGAAATGAGGTTATCTGTGTTGACATAGATGCTGATAAAATAAAACTATTAAATGATGGCAAGGTTCCGATATACGAACCACAGCTCGACCTAATATTTGAAAGAAACCTAAAACAGGGGCGCTTACGTTTTACCACAGACCTTGACGGAGGTATTGCAGAAGCTCAGGTAATCTTTCTTGCCCTGCCTACACCACCTGGGGAAGATGGTTCTGCAGACCTTTCTTATGTCCTTGGTGTAGCAAAACAATTAGGGGGATTGATCAAAGATTATAAAGTAGTCGTAGATAAAAGCACTGTTCCGGTAGGAACTGCAGAAAAGGTTGCTGAAGTGATCAAATTAAATGGCTGTAAAGAATTTGATGTTGTTTCGAATCCCGAGTTTTTAAAAGAAGGGTTCGCAGTGAGTGATTTTATGAAACCAGAGAGGGTTGTCATTGGCACAACATCAGAGAAAGCAAAACGAATCATGAATGATTTATATCGTCCCTTTGTCCGACAAGGCAATCCCATATACTTTATGGATGAAAGGTCTGCAGAATTAACAAAATATGCGGCAAACTCTTTCCTCGCTACCAAGATCAGCTTTATGAATGAGATCGCCAACTTATGTGAGAAAACTGGTGCCGATGTGGATGCTGTACGAATAGGGATTGGCTCCGATTCAAGGATTGGCAAGCGATTTTTATTCCCTGGAATCGGTTACGGAGGCAGTTGTTTCCCTAAAGATGTTAAAGCATTGGCCAATATTGGTCGTGAATCTGGATATACTCTTGATATATTAGACGCCGTAATGAGGGTCAATGAACACCAAAAATCGATTATCCCTGAAAAGATAAAAGACTATTATAGCAATAAGCTAGATGGCCTGGTCTTTGGTATATGGGGGCTTGCATTCAAGCCAGATACAGATGATATGAGAGAGGCACCATCTATCTCTATTATTAATGCCCTAATAGACCAAGGGGCTTCAATACGGGCATTTGACCCAGCAGCAATGGGGAATGCAAAACAATTTTTTGGGGACAAAATAACATATACAAAAAACCAATATGAAGCAGTGGAACAAGTTGATGCATTAATAATTAATACGGAGTGGTCCGTCTTCAGAACACCTGATTTTTCAAAACTAAAAACCTTGATGAAAAGCAAGGTCATCTTTGATGGCAGAAATTTATTTGATCTGAATCGTATAAAAGAGCATGGCTTTTATTATAATAGCATTGGCAGAGAAACAATATCGCAAAATTGAATAGATGAAGAAAATTTTAATTACTGGCGCTGGCGGCTTTCTGGGTTCACATCTGTGTGACCGCTTCCTTGCTGAAGGTTTTCATGTAATTGGAATGGACAACCTGGTAACAGGAAGTCTTTTGAACATAGAGCACATGATGGAAAATCCCAATTTTGATTTTTACCATTATGATGTTACAAAGTTTATTCATGTTCCTGGGGAACTGGACTATATTTTACACTTTGCCTCTCCTGCGAGCCCTATTGATTATTTAAAAATCCCTATTCAAACCTTAAAGGTTGGTTCCTTGGGAACCCATAATCTTTTGGGATTGGCAAAAGCAAAGAGTGCAAGAATTTTGGTTGCTTCAACATCTGAGGTATATGGAGACCCCCTAGAACACCCACAAACTGAGGAATATTGGGGAAACGTGAACCCGGTTGGACCAAGGGGTGTTTATGATGAAGCTAAAAGATTCCAGGAGGCCATAACTATGGCCTATCACAATTATCATGGGCTGGAGACCAGGATAGCTCGAATATTCAACACGTATGGCCCAAGAATGCGATTAAAGGATGGAAGGGCCCTTCCATCCTTTTTCACTCAAGCACTTTGTAATGAGGACATAACCATATTTGGGGACGGCTCTCAAACAAGATCTTTTTGCCATGTAGATGATTTAGTGGATGGTATTTACAGATTACTGATGAGCGATTATCACTTACCCATTAATATTGGGAATCCTGATGAAATTTCAATAAAGGAATTTGCTAAGGAAATCCTGAACCTATGTGAGTCAAAATCTAAGTTAACCTTTTGTGAACCTCCTGAAAATGATCCAATTCAAAGGCGGCCTGATATTTCAAAAGCAAAAGAGATTTTAGGCTGGGAACCGAAGATCACTCGTGCACAAGGACTACAAAAGACGTTGGTATATTTTAAGGAGAAAATTAAAAACATAACCAAATAAAAATGGATTATTTTACACACGAAACTGCCATTATTGATGATGGCTGCAAAATTGGCAAGGGAACAAAGATTTGGCATTTTTCACACATCATGCCTGATTGTGTTCTAGGAGAGAATTGTAATGTTGGCCAAAACGTTGTTGTTTCTCCAGGGGTAATATTAGGAAGCAATGTAAAGGTGCAAAACAATGTTTCTCTTTATACTGGTGTAATCTGCGAAGATGATGTGTTTCTTGGTCCTTCAATGGTTTTTACAAACGTCACCAATCCAAGAAGTGCGATTGTAAGAAGGGGTCAATATGAAAAAACAGTTGTTGGTAAAGGGGCCAGCATAGGTGCAAATGCAACCATAGTTTGTGGCCATGATATTGGGGCCTATGCATTCATTGGAGCAGGTGCCGTTGTTACAAAAACAGTTCCACCCTATGCTTTGGTAGTAGGTAATCCTGCTAAACAGATAGGCTGGATAAGTGAATATGGACACAGGCTTGAATTTGATGCTGATGGTTTTGCAGTTTGTTCTGAAAGTAGCGAGATGTACGAGCTAAAAGAAAGGGTTGTTAGTAAAAGAAGCTAGCTCTTTACATATTAACCTGTTTTGGTTTACCAGCAACAAAATCCTTTAAATAAAAGGGCTCAAAATAAGCCAGGTCTTCAAATTTGTTCTTCTTAAACGCTATTTCTGCCATTGACACCATGCTCGTTGCAGATATTGAACCTGCAGTTTCAAAACTTGCATTTTTGTGCCCTTCCAACAATGACCTGCACTTGTCTGCCCCTTCTCCAATAAAAACCATCTTATTGGTTTTCAATTGTTCTGAGAAGGAATTTTCTCCAATTATTTCCGCAGAAGTTTGTTGAAGAACATTTAGAGCACAGTCATAGATAGCAGCATAAACTTCCATTCTGCGAGCGTCTATCATTGGGCAAAGCAAAGTATTTGTTGCATCATTATTTTCCAAATATCCTTGTGCCAATGACTCTAGCGAATTGATCGCAATTAAAGGAATGTCA
>DTSC01000295.1 GCA_012965625.1 Flavobacteriales bacterium
AGCGGCTTTAGACCTCAGAAATTAATAGGCACCTTAGCCGGAACAGCTTTTTTCCTCATCAGCTCACTTTACCTGCAAAGAGTTTTACCACAGGCATATTTAATCTTTTTGTTTCCCATGTTATTCTTAATAATGATATTGGAATTATTTAAGCCTACAGACAAGCCCATAACAAATACCGCTATCACTCTTGTTGGTGTTTTCTATCTTTCAATGCCTCTTGTGCTATTAAACTACCTGGCATATCCACCACCTATAGGAAGCTCATCTGCTAGTGGATACAATCCCAATATCATTTTAGGGTTTTTCTTTTTAATGTGGACAAATGATTCGTTTGCATATCTTACAGGAGTTAAATTTGGAAAACGCAAACTGTTTGAAAGCATATCACCTAAAAAAACTTGGGAAGGAAGCTTTGGTGGGGCCTTTTTCACCATAATCGCTGCCTTCTTCCTATCACATTATTTTCATGAATTAAGATTAAGGGACTGGTTAATAATGGCAGGTCTTATTACGGTTTTTGGAACTTTGGGTGACCTGGTTCAATCTAATTTTAAAAGGAGTTTAAACCTAAAAGATTCTGGAACTTTACTTCCAGGCCATGGAGGTATTCTTGACAGACTCGATAGTGTTTTTATTGCTTCTCCTTTTGTATTTGCATATATTCAATATTTAAAATAAGTCATTACATTATTTATTATGGGCATTCACAAAGAAGGATATACAATAATCCTTTTTACCCTTCTGATCATTATTGTAATAAATGTAGGTGCACATTTCTTGGCTCCTTCCAATAAACTAATGCAAAACCTTATTTATATTATCTCTGGTCTTGTTTTTCTTTTAATCGTGCAATTTTTCAGAAATCCTGATAGGAGCATAATACCTAATGAAAACCTAATCGTTGCCCCAGCAGATGGAAAAGTTGTAGCTATTGAAGAAGTTGAAGAACCTGAATTTTTTAAGGGGAAAAGAAAACAGGTGTCAATCTTTATGTCTCCTTTGAATGTACATGTAAATTGGTATCCAATCAGTGGCAGAATAACATATTTCAAATACCATCCCGGTGATTATCTGGTTGCATGGCACCCCAAGTCGTCTATCTTAAATGAAAGAACAACGATAGTGGTTGAAAACAATAATCAAAAAAAGTATTAATAAGACAAATTGCCGGAGCCGTTGCCCGAAGAATTGTTTGCTATAGTGAAGAAAATAAAAGCATAGACCAAGGCGATCAGCTTGGTTTTATTAAATTCGGCTCGAGGGTTGATCTTTTCCTTCCCCTGGATTCTGATATTAAGGTAAATCTGGAGCAATCCGTTGTTGGATGCGAAACGGTTATTGCCAGCTTTTAAAATTTTGTTATCTTTGAGTAACCTTTTTAGAGGTTATACCGTTCAACGGTTTTAAAATATTTATTAATTAACTTAATTTTTAGGAAAATGAAAAAAGTGATATTATTACTTGTATTGTTTGCTTTTATAGGTTCTGGATCTAGCTCGATCGCTGTACCAGCAAACATTACATCAGGGATATACCTCATTAAATATGGAGACAAGCATAAATGTAATGAGAAATGCGAAAAGGATTGCAAGGAAGCAGCAAAATGCAATAAGAAAAAGAAAAGAAAATGCTCAAAATCTGCGAACAAAAAAGGGTGTTGCAAAAAAGCTGGACAAGTAAAAAAGGCTTGCTGTGCTAAAAAATCATCCGCAGCAAAAACTTCATGTGGTTCTAAATCTTCAAAATCTACCAATACAACCCAGGAACAATAATCCCTGGCCTTGATTTGATAAATAAAATCCCCTGTTGTTTAAACAACAGGGGATTTTTATGTTCCATAGATATTAGAACAAAGATTTTCCAAGATAAAATATACAGGTCAAGCAAGAAGCCCAAGTTAGCACAGACAAAAAAAGTGCAGGTACTACCCTTTTGTTATTTTTAAAATAGGCTGCGGCCAAAAGAGAGCATATTGGAACAGAAATAATGGCAATAATAGAGGTTAAGCCCACTAAACCGTATTTGTTTTTGATCCTGATAATAAATCTGTTCATCCTAGTAAATTTCCTTCTACCTTTAAAACCTCTTTGCATAGAAAAAAAATTGATGATTAGCTTGCCGAAATAAAAGAAAATCGCAATTCCCAGCCATCCACCGCCTACAGTAATTAATAAAGCCTCCCACCATAAATAGTCCGTCGCAGATGCTAAAGTAAAGGGTGTCCAAATAAATTTTACAATAGCAAAAAACACCCACCACAATATTTTCAATATCTCAGAAATCATGATTTAACTTTTTTCTCCAAAAGCCAGATCACCAGCATCTCCCAAACCTGGTGAAATATATGCTTTACTTGTTAGTTCTTTATCAACATCACCTAACCAAATGATCGTATTCTCAGGCAAATTCTTTTTTGTATATTCTAACCCCTCCTCACTTGCCAATACTGCAACGATATGGGTTCTTTCAGGTTGGCCTTTTGAAAGCATTGCTTTGTATGACAAAACCATAGACTGGCCAGTTGCAAGCATTGGATCAGATAAAATCAAGGTTGAATCATCAATAGAAGGAGAGGCTATATATTCAATGTGAATATCGAATTCTCCTTTCTCATCATGCTTTCTATATGCTGAGATAAAAGCATTCCTGCCGTGATCAAAATAACTCAACAATCCTTGATGGAGGGGCAAACCAGCTCTAAGTATCGTTGCCAAAACGGGTTGTTCAACATTTGTATTTACCAAAGCTTCCCCCAATGGCGTTTGAACTATTTTCTCTTCATATCTCAATGTCTTGCTGATCTCATAAGCAAAAACTTCACCCATTCGCTCGAGATTTCTTCTAAACCGCAAAGGGTCTACCTGTATTTGTTTATCTCTGATCTCAGCAAGAAACTGGTTAAAGACAGAATGCTCTTTAGCCAATATGTGCACTTCCATTACCGATCGTTTTCATTTCAAAGTTAATACATATTCTGTCAAATGTTATCATATTTTGCCTAGTGCACTCGTTTGATAGATAAAAGACCTACACCATAAGACAAACACAAATATTCTCCTTCACCAAGACCCAATATTAATCAAATATGCCTTTCATTCTATAAAAACGAATAAATGACATAATTATTAAATCTATTTAAATCAATTATTGATTGGGAATTTTATCCATTTAATAAGTTAACCTAAAAAAAAATTAAGGAGTATTCTTTAGAGTTTCAACTATTTTATGAACCATTTCATCCATTATATCTAGGTGTGTAACCATTCTCACCATCTGAGGGCCCAAAGAAATTGCCAAAATCTGCTTAGCTTCAAGATATTGCAAAAAAGCATCTGCGTTAACTTCACTATTTAGCTTAAATATGACAATGTTAGTATCCACAGGTGCTAAATTTTCAACATAAGAAAGGCCCATTATCACATCAGCAATTTCTTTCGCTCTGCGGTGATCCTCTTTTAATCTATGTATATGATTATCAAGCGCATATATTCCTGCTGCAGCCATATAACCAGCCTGTCTCATTCCTCCACCCATCAGCTTCCTTACCCTCCTTGCTTCATTTATAAAAGCATCGCTTCCTAAAAGCAGAGAGCCCATAGGTGAACCCAAACCTTTTGACATACAAATTGAGATACTGTCAAATATCTTCCCCAGAGAAGAAGGCTCCTCTTCCAACTCAACCAAAGCATTAAAAATTCTTGCACCATCCAGGTGAAATGCTAAGCCATTGTCTTTTACAACCTTTGAAATGTCAAGCATTTCGTTTAGCGTATAGCAACTGCCTCCACCTTTATTTGATGTGTTCTCTAAACTCACCAATCTTGAAACCGGACAATGATAGTCATCTGGATTAATACAATCAAGAACATCTTCTGGCGTCATCTTTCCTCTATTACTATGAATTACCTTTACAGACGCTCCAGCATTTGCCGCAATTCCTCCTCCTTCATAATTATAGATGTGTGATGATTGATCGCATATAACTTCATCACCAGGTTTCACATGGACCCTTATGGCAACTTGATTTGTCATTGTTCCTGAAGGACAAAACAGGCCTGCCTCTTTCTCAAATAGCAATGCGCCCTTTTGTTCCAATGCATTTATTGTTGGATCTTCACCAAACACATCATCACCTACTTCAGCATTAAACATGGCCTCCAACATTTCACTTGTTGGCTTTGTAACTGTATCACTTCTAAGATCAATAAACCCAATCATAAATAATATTTTTATCTTAGTCAAAAACAAAAATAGAATATTTTATGTCTATTCCACACGGAGTTACTTTACTGCTCTACATATTCCTGGTAGGATTTTCCCCTGGCATCGTTAAAGGCCAAGAAGAGCTAAATAAATACTGGGTTTTATTCACTGATAAAAACGGAATCAATTTTGACCCATATTCTTATTTTGACATAAAGGCTATCGAACGAAGGTTAAAGTCAAACATCCCCATTAACCACATATCTGATTGGCCAGTTAAGCCACAATATATTGACAGCATTAGTGCTCTTACTACACAAACACGACATCACAGCAGATGGTTTAATGCCGTGGCTATCCTCGCAAATGCAGAACAGTTATCGACTATAAAAAAGCTAAATTTTATAAAAGAAATAATACCCATGAGTTCAATAAGCTATTCCGCCTCATTGAATAATGAAAAAAGACACAAGTACGAAACTGATTTATCAGAATATGAACTTAAACTGATGAAGGAACAAACAACAAGAATGGGGGGGCATCTCTTTGAAGAAAAAAACATCAAGGGAAAAGGAATTAGAATTGCAATTTTTGATGCTGGCTTTCCAACAGTTGATGTGAACCCTGCATTTAAGCATATAAGGGAAAACAACAATATATTACAAACAAAAGACTTTTTAACTGGTAAAGAGAATGTGTATAAACACAGTACACATGGAACAAATGTGTTGTCTTGCGTTGCTGGAATAATTGAGGGAGAAAGAATTGGAATGGCAACAGAGGCCGAATTCTTATTAGCGCGTACAGAAAGTGGATTATTCGAACCTTATTCTGAAGAAGAGAATTGGCTTGCTGCATCAGAATGGGCTGATAAAAATGGTGCCGATATTATCAGCAGCTCACTAGGATATACAAACAATCGGTATTTTACATGGGAAATGGATGGCAAAAAGAGCTTGGTAGCAAAAGCAGCAAATATGGCCGCCAGAAAAGGGATGCTGGTATTAAATGCTGCAGGAAATGATGGTGAAAGTGATTGGAAATATCAAGGCACACCTGCCGATGCAGATTCTGTTTTGTCAGTTGGAGGGATAGATGCCGAAACAGATTACCATATTTATTTTAGCTCCTTTGGTCCAAGTGCTGACAAGCGAATGAAACCCAATATATGTGCCTTTGGCCAGGCAGTTGTTGCAGGAAAAAGAGGCATGGAGCTCGCCTTTGGCACTTCCTTTTCAGCCCCATTGGCATCTGGATTTGCCGCCTGTGCCTGGCAAACATCACCAAACAGAAATAATATGGAAATGTTCAATAAAATAGAACAGTCTGCAGATTTATATCCCTATTATGATTACGCACATGGTTATGGCGTGCCACAGGCCTATTTTTTTCTGAATAACGAGAATAAAAAAGCAGTTCCAACTTATAGCATTACAACAAATGAAAATATCCTAAAAGTGGTTATTGACAAAAACCAAATAAACCTGAAGAAAGAAACCAAGGATCCAATAATGTATTATCATATTGAAAACCCAAATGGATATTTGGACAAATACTATGTAGTTGCTGTGAAACAATATGATGTTCTTCGATTTGATATAAATGACTTTCAGAAAGGAAGTGTTCTGAGGGTCTTTTTTAAAGGACATTGTATTGTAAGAGAATTCTAGATTATAACTTATGAGTAAGCAAATTTTAATACTTATCATCTCTGCCAAGCTCTTGATGATATTACCAGCCAATTCACAAGACATTTTAATGGAAGAAACGGTAATAACAGACACAACAATTCCTGAATCAGGTCCTAACATGAAAAACTATAATCACACATTTATTGGTATTGGTTTTGCTCTGGGACCAGACTCATTGGGAAGCAATATTAATTATGGAAAGTCCTTTGCATTTTCATTTGGTTATAGATATAAAGCAAAAATCAATAATTTTTATGCTTTGGGCATTGACCTTCAATATCAGTTAAATTCTTTTAGCCTAAAACAAGATTCAACCAAACTTTTCCCAAACGACTCTTTGCACGATAAAGAAAAAGTAAAGTTCCATAACTTATCATTGGGCTTTTATAACAGGTTTAATTATGGGAAACGCGGAAACTATATAGGCAATTTTGTTGATATTGGGATGGAAATCGAACTTCCCTTCCTTGTCGCACATATTACTAAAGATGAACTAAAGGAAGCAAATGAAAATAATGGCAAGGCAATTAAAACGAGGACTACCAAGCTTGACTATATTGAACCTTATAATTATAGTGCTTATGCAAGAATTGGCTTCAATCGTTATGTGTTATCGGCTTCTTATAGGCTCTCACGCCTTTTCACATCAGACCCAAAACACTATTCTCAATATAATAATGGCATAAATAAATATCCTGAATTGCCAGCACTTTCAATTGGCCTTGAAATTGGAATTTATTAAGTTGCTATTTTTTTCTAGCTATCAGGAGTCCATCCCGGATAGGAAACAAGACATTCTCTACCCTATCATCATTGTGTACTTTTCTACAATAAGCCACAATAGCACTAGTGTCCTCATCCATTTGATCTTCTGGCTCAACCACTTTTCCGCTCCATAATACATTATCCGCAATAATATATCCTCCTGAATTTAAACTATCAAACGTCATATCATAATAGTTTGAATAATTCCCCTTGTCAGCATCGATATAGACGACATCAAATTTCTCTTTTATGGTAGGAATTATATCAATAGCAGAACCAATATAGGTCTTTATAACCGCCTTCTTATCAGCCTTAAAAATATACCGATTTGCCATATCTTCTAATTCCTCATTGATATCGATCGTATGCACCACCCCTCCTGAAACCAGGCCTTCTGACCAACAGATTGCAGAATACCCAGTATAAGTTCCTATTTCCAGAACTATTTTGGGCTGTATCATCTTGCTCAGCATACTTAAAGTCCTTCCCTGTAAATGACCGGCAAGCATACGCGGAGTAAGCACATTGGCATAGGTGTCTCTGTTCAATTCTTGGAGTAATTTGCTTTCTTTCTGGGTGTATCGCTCCGTATAGGCAGCTATTTCATTTGGCAAGAAATCCATGGTTATAATAAAGGCTTCTTTCCGTTAAAATAAACCTTGAACAAGACTTCATAACCTATTTCATTTCCCTCCAAATCAAATTTCAAGGTTGTCAATGTTAAATTATGAACATCTTTTGTAAGCTTAAAGGACTCTTTATCAAAAAACCAATCTTCAGAAATAAATACTTTAACCACATCCGCCTTGTTCAAAGCCTCTTCTACTATCATAGTGTCAAGTATGCCCGTTTCAAAATTCTCAACCACCACCGTATCTACGTGTGACTCTATCCACTGTATTTCTTCGATGGTCATTGGATTATCCAAATAATCATATGCTTGTACCTTCCCCTCATAAACTGCCTTAAAAATCTCATCAATTAAAAGATCATTATTAATTGAACCGAAGAACACTTCTTGCCCATCTGGAACAATAATATTGGTCTCTGACCTGAAATTGCTTGCCAGCTTTAGCTCATTAGGAGGGGTCTCTACTTCGCCTGCCTGATCACTATTATGAATACAGGATATATTACTCATAAGCAATAGGAGAATAAATAGAATTTTGGTTTTTTTCATTTTGCTTTTGTTTTTCACAAAGATACCACATTATGGAAATAGGACAAATTCGAAATAGTTACTTCTTGACCTTATTAACTTAATGCTGTTTATAATTAGCTTGGGAAAAAGAATTTCATATCTGATATTTCATGATTTTCGCATAAAAGCAAAAACAACCAACCATGAATATGAGATTAGGATGCATCCTTATCCTTCTTCTGTGTCTGATGATGTCCAACTCCTTTAGTCAAACTGAAGAAGGGCTTCAAACAGACTATATTATGGGAGGTGGAGAGGCATTGCTGTTGGATGATGCTACCTGGCACTTTGATCTGGGAAACTATATGCGTGCCCTTTATCTATTTGAAAGTCTCGATAAAAAATACCCTGGCTCAAACTCTTATAAATACTATCGTGGCCGCTGCTGCATTGAAATCCCCAACGAACAGAAAAAAGCAATAGAATTTCTTGAAGCTGCTTTTAGCAATGACCCCAATTTAGATGACATTTTATTTTACCTGGGAAAAGCATATAAGGTAACCTATTTTTTCAATGAGGCAATTGGTTATTTTAAGCTGGCAAATGAAAAGAAATTAACATCTGAAGACAATAGAAACTTGATACCAAATCTCATAGCACAATGTAACCATGCAAAAGAACTAATAGCAGACACGAGTAAAATAAAGCTAATGCTGAAAAATATTGGTGCACCAATCAATACTGAAGAAGATGAATATGTTCCGCTAGTCCCTTCAGATGAATCAATGCTAATCTACACCTATAAAGGGAAAAAAAGTACGGGCGGCCTTCAAAATATCTATGGAGAGCCCGATCCTGATGGAGCCTATTATGAAGACATTTATATTTCTTCAAAAAACGAAGGGGATTGGCAAAAGCCTACTGATCTAAGCACCAAGACTAACTCAAAGTATCATGATGCTGCAATCACAATATCCCCAAGTGGAAGAACACTTTTTATGTATAAAGACACAAGAGGAGGAGATATCTATGTCACGAAAAAAACAAAAAACACATGGAGCAAACCAAAAGCCCTGCAAGGCGATGTTAATACAAAACATTTTGAAGGGCATGCAAGTATTTCCCTTGATGGTAAATCATTGTATTTTATATCAAATAGGCCAGGAGGCATTGGTGGTACAGACATCTATAAAGCAATTCTTCAAGGAAATGGCACATGGGGGGAAGTTGTTAATTTAGGCCCAACAATCAATTCTGTTTATGATGAAGATGCTCCATTTATTCATGTTAGTAACAGATTACTTTATTTTAGCTCTAAAGGACATAAAAATATGGGGGGATACGACATATTCTATTCCACCTTGGAACAGGATGGCTGGAAAGCACCTGTAAATCTTGGGCCTCCGGTCAATACAACCAATGATGACAACTTTTATGTTGTTTCTGCCAATGGTGAAAGGGCTTATTTCTCTTCGATCAGAGAAGGCGGATTTGGTGGCCAGGACATTTATATTGTAGAGCCAGGAATTATTGAAGAGAAACCCAAGTTAGCTTTGCTAAAAGGCACCACGATGAAAAACGGAAAACCTGTTGAAGCCCAGATCAACGTTATCAATATTATAACCAATGAATTATTCGGCAGCTTTCAATCTGATCCTGAATCAGGGAAATATATCATATCCGTTCCCTCAGGTGCTAATTATAAATTGGATTTTAAATATGCAAATATTAAAACAAGGGATACTACTCTTTATATGGAAGATATTGCTCACAGCGAAATTATAGACTTAGAGGATCTTAAATATTTTGTTGAAGTTGAACAAGATTTTGAGTTATCAGATAAAAACAATCAAGACCTTGATTCAATCAATACTTTGCAGAAACAAATTAATCAAAAGGAGGTAGAGGCTGCTGTCGAGGCAAAGGATATCATTTTCCTTAAATCACTTACTGCTCCAAGAGAATATGGCGTATCAATTACAGAAGATGGATATTATTTCCATTCTGAGAAGATAGACTTACCTGAATCTTTTGCCTATTATGATAGTATTGAATTTGCCGTAGCCGAAACTTTAACAGAACCAGAGATAATACCAGAAGCTGACACTATTTCAGAACCAATGATGGATACAATTTCCGAAGCTGAAGCTGATACTATTACAGCAATAGTAATGGATACCATCTCTGAAGTAGTTCCTGATACTATTACAGAAATAGTAATGGATACCATATCCGAAGCAGTTCCTGATACCATTACAGAAACGGTGATTGAAACAATTTCCGAAGCAGAACCTGACCCTGTAATTGAGAAAGAATCCGAACCTGAACCAGTTCCTGTGGTTGAAACAGAACCAGAGCCATCTCAGAACCCAGACAATATAGAGGGTGAAATTTCTTTAGATAACACAAAACCTAAATTAGACTCAGGAAATAAGTTTGAGGATATCTTATTTGATTTTGATAAGCATAACCTAAGAACAAAGAGCAGGCAAGAATTAGAAAAGCTACATGATTTTATGCAGGATAACAGTAACATAAAACTGGAAATTGCTGGCCATACAGATGCTATTGGCACAAAAAAATACAATCAAAAATTATCAGAACGAAGGGCAAATGCAGCAGCCAGCTATCTCGTTGAAAAAGGCTTGCCCAAAAATCGTTTACAATTATATGCCTTTGGAAAAGAAAAGCCTATTGCTCAAAATACAAATAGTGATGGCTCAGATAATCCAACTGGAAGACAAAAGAATCGAAGGGTTGAATTTTCAACTAAAGGAGATTTTTCAAGTGCTAATCCTGAAAACCTTGTCTCATTTTCCAGGATCTTAAGTAGCAATAAGGATGAAAGCAGATACTCTTCTGATGGCAAAACATTCTATAAGGTCCAGATTGCAGCATACAAGTATCCAGAGAATTATAACGGAGCGAAACTTGAAGATTTGGGAGAATTAGACAACCTTTTTGTGGATGGAATTACAAGGTTCACCATTGGCAGGTTTTCTGATATAAAGGAGGCCAGAAAATTGAAGAGGATCATAGTGAAAAGAGGTGTAGCTGATGCTTTTATTACTGCTGAGGTTGACGGTGATAGAAAATATTTAAATGAATTAAATGTTCAACAAATGGAGTTATCCCAAGTATTGCCATTCGGCAATATAGATGCCAATAAAAAAATATTAAAAAAATATAGGAATGAAAGTGCAAGGGGATTGAAATTCAATGTTAAAATAGCAACAAACAGCAATGATATAAAAGAGGCAAATATTTCAAGCAATTTAGGACACAAGCCAATTTGTTTTACAATCGCCAGCTTTAACACACTGAGGGAAGCAGAAGAATTTAGGATTAAAGCAAGAGAAACTGGCGCAAGGAATCCATTTGTAATTGCCACACACAATGGTCAGCAGGTTATGCAAGAAGACTTAATAAACAACAACTTTTATACCCTTTAGCCGTTAAACCTCAACATCAAGCCCCCTCAACTTCTGGATCATTTCATCCCGGACTTTTTCATATTCCGAACGGTACTTCTTTTCTACAGGCAAAGAAGGAGGCACAGATACTTTAAGGGCATCAACCTGCCTGCCATTTTTCCAAAATCTATAGCAGACATGTGGGCCTGTTGCCAAGCCTGTGCTTCCAACATAACCGATCACGTCTCCCTGTCTAACTCTTACACCTTTCCTGATACCAGATTTAATCTTGTTCATATGAAGGTATTGCGTTGAGTATACAGAGTTGTGTCTTACTTTAACATAATTGCCATTGCCCTTAGAGTAGCCTGATTTCTGTATTACCCCATCACCTGTAGACATAATGGGTGTTCCCCTTGGTGCAGCATAATCTGTTCCAAGGTGAGCTTTATACCTCTTCTGAACTGGATGAAAGCGCTTCATTGAATATCTTGAAGATATCCTGCTGTACTTTAACGGTGCCTTTAAAAAGGCCTTCCTCAGGCTATTGGCATTCTCATCAAAATAGTCCGCTGCTTCGCCTTGTTCAAAATAAACCGCATAATAATCGTGGTTATAATGGTTGAAATAAGCTGCAATCACTTTACCAATACCAACACTTTCACCATCCACAAACTTCTCTTCGTATAATACCTTGAAATAGTCCCCTTTCTGAATCCTGTAAAAGTCAATTGCCCAGGCATAAATTTCAGAAAGATTTACAGTAATGTTGAAATTGATATTATTATCAGCCATGGTCTGCCATAATGAAGAGGTAATTTCCCCAGAGGCCATCATAATTTCAGTATCTACCTCTTTTCTCTCACGATAAATGCGAATAGAATCTAGCATGTTATAAACCACATAGTTGGCAGCATCAATTTCGTAAATGAAGGAAATGGCTTTTTGCAATGTATCGTTAGAATAAAATACATTGTACTTTTTCCCAACTACAAACTTGCGCACCTCAAAAACCTCTTTTGATTTATTGGCAAGCTGCGCAATCAAAGCATAGCTTATATTAAATTTCAAAAGAATTTCTGACAGGTTCTGGTTCTTCTTGATGATTCCTTCATAGAGGAGTAAGGAATCTGCTACAATACCATTGGCTACAAAATAGTTTAACGGAACAGTATCCACCACTTCTATATGCTGCTCCACAATATCCTCGTGAGAGACCTTCCCCTCCAAAGGAACATCATGATCACTTATATACCCAATTAAAAAAAGTGATAAGATGCATACCACTATGCCTGTTGTAAGCCTGAGATTATGATTTAATAATTTCCCAATATGATTTCTCTTTAACATATTCTAACAAAATAACCCTGCTAATAAACAGGCTCTTATTAAACCCTCATTTTGCAAGTTTATAAAAAAACAGCAATCAAAAAAAATACAGGAATTAATGTTGTACACGGCTAAATGTTAATTGCCCTATAAAAGTTTCAATAATAATTACAAAATAATCTAAGTACCTTTGAAGAATGTTGTCTCGGATTTTTCATTTATTCCTGATTGCATCTTATTTGTCAGGGAGTATAGACCTCTCAGCTCAAAGCTGTTCATTTAAAAGATACCAGGAACGTGTTTTTAACGCTGTGGTAACAAGCAATGACCTGGTATATGGAAATGCTCCTGCACTCATTCTTCCTTATTTGGGAGAATCCTTTACATATAACACCGACCTTACATTGGATCTCTTTGAACCTGCTGGGGATACCTTAAATAAACGCCCCCTGGTTATTCTTGCATTTGGCGGTGGTTTTCTTATTGGCAGTAAAGAAGATGAGGACATACAAGCCACCTGTGATTCGCTGGCAAAGAGAGGATATGTTACTGCCTCCATAAATTACCGGATTGGCATGGATATAATCAATACAAAAAGTGCGGAAAGGGCTGTATATAGAGGGATTCAAGATTTTTCGGCAGCTATTAGATATTTCAAGGAGTATGCTGCCACTTATCGAATTGACACAAATTATATTTTTGCAGGAGGTGTAAGTGCTGGGTCAATTTCTGCATTGCATATGGCATTTGCTGATGAATCCGACCGGTATCAATCATCCTATCAATCCTCCTTGCCTTTTATTGCTCCAGACATGGGATGCAAAGATTGCTCTGGCAACAATTATAACCATAGCAGCACCAACATCAAAGCCTTGATCAATTGCTGGGGTGCCATAGGTAATGTGAATTTTCTTGAGCCAGGCGAGGATATACCAATGGTCTCTTTTCATGGCGACTCAGATCTAGTGGTTCCCTATGATTCAGGCTATCCTTTCGCAGTTTTGGCCACTATGCCTTATGTTTATGGTTCATTGCCCATCTCAACCAGGGCTAATGCCATCGGCCTATACAATGAACTATTCACATTTGTGGGTGAGGGCCATAATGTATGGGGAACAGTTGTAAACAATAGCTTTGTTGGGGGCCCTAGCCAATATATGCAACCCATCATTCAATCAATCAGTGATTTTCTATTTATATTTTTAAAACCAGAAACGGCCCCTATTATCGGGGACACAGTGGTTTGTGCTAATGAAATAATTACTTATTCAACTTCAGAAACAAGTGGATCAGCATATTGCTGGGATATCACTGGAGGCACTTTGGTTGGTTCTAATCCCAGCTCAAGTTCGGTAGATATTCAATGGGATAGTATAGGAGTACATCAGCTCAACGTTATAGAATCGTCCTCTTTTGAAGCTATTGGAGATACACAATCTATTTCAGTTCTGGTTAATGGCTTGCCTTCTGTATTTACTGGCAATGATCAGGAAATATGTGAAAATGATTCAACGACAATCTCTGCAAATGGAGCTGTTATTTATAGCTGGATGCCAATAACTGGCTTGGTATCTCCTTATGATTCCATTACAATTGCCCATCCATCTACCACCACAACTTATACAGTAACAGGAACGGATGCCAACACTTGCCAGGCAACAGATTCAATTACAATAACGGTCAATGCATTACCGAATGTTGACGCAGGGCCTGATACTATCATATGTGATGGAGAAATTATTACCTTAAATGGTTCAGGAGCTAGCTCTTATAGCTGGGACAATGCTATTGTTAATGGAACACCATTCTCGCCCAATGCTAGTGCCACTTATACTGTAACAGGAACGGATGCTAACACGTGCCAATCAACAGATACAATTACAATATTGGTAAACACCTTGCCTGAAATTCCAATTATTATGAGAAACAATGACTCAATTTATACAAGCAATGGCTATTCATATTCCTGGCTTCTTGATGGCATAGTGGTAACAGGAGAGGACAATCATTTTATTTGTCCTGTTGAACCAGGCACCTATGTTGTGGAAGTGACCGATTCCAATGGATGTAAAAGCATATCAGCCCCTTTCCTTATCTTATCTGAAAACCCATTGTTGGCTGAAAAAAATAATCTTATTGATATTTTTCCAAACCCAAACAAAGGCCTGTTCAAGATATCATTTAAAGCACTAGTTGAACAGCAGGGAAAAATGGAGATATATAATATCCTTGGAGAAAATATATATGATGCCTCAATTGACTGCAAAGACATGTTGGTAAATATTCAGGATCTTATGGGTGGAATATATCTGATAAGAATCTATTTTAATGACGCTGAATACATAGGGAGATTTATTATAAAGTAACCTATTAATTAGATATTAGTTTTCAACCTTGGCAATTGGATTTGCTAATCCGGAGAAGCCTTTTAAATCCATTCTCGCTGAACCAACAAAAAGCTTGGCCTCAACAGTAATAGGTACATGGTTTTTATCGTCAGAAATCCAAACACTTAGATCTTCTTCAGTATTAAATACCCTTCCCTCCTGCACCACAGGATGAAATTTCAAACACCTGAACTTACCCAAATTATTTTCAATGATCTCCTTACCCATATACCGTATTCTAAGAGGAAAAATTTCATCATCCATAAAAGTGTTAATGGTGATTTCGTCACCGTCTTTTAGATCTTCATAATTTAAATTCCGGGCATAATAAAAAGCTGAGAGCATATCTTGAATCCCAACAGGAACATCCATGATTTTTCCATTGCTATTGACCTTATTCTTGGCATGATCATAGATTTGGTCTTGGTTTATAATATATCCTCCCTCATCAACTCTACGAATAAATTTTAATGGAACCAGTTCTTCTGCATCCATAAAGGTCTCATAACGATCTCTTACCTTATAAAACCAATTAAATGCACCTAAGGTTTTTCCAGTACCTACCATATGGTATGTCACTTTGTTTTCAACAATTCTTTTCTCATTTTTAATTTCAAGCAAAGCTTCTCCAGCATCCATCCATCCATAATGAATGCGGTATTCAAGTTTCTCCCCTCGCTCAAAAGCCTCATTCTTTACTTTCTCAAAAATTGAATCGTTTGGTTTAAGGTATTGCTCTGCAGACAGGATACCCACTAGCTCTGTAAAGAAAAAAACTATGAAGAATATGAAATTAACTGTCATTCTTTTCATGATAAAACATCAAAGACAAAAATTGTTCCAAAAATCAAGTACCTGAGTATTTTGGATTTAACAGGCTGTCTTTATTTATCGAGAACATTGTTTTGAATGTAAAACAAATGGTAGCTTTGCAGCCATGAAGCATCCTTCAATACTAGGCAGGTTTCTAATCTGGAAAGTGAAGCATATCGAGCATCGGTATTTTTTACTCATTCTTTCTGTCATTGTAGGTAGCATCTCTGGATTTGCTGCGGTAATTTTAAAAACCACTGTACATTACATTGAGGTTCTCTTTACAAAAAGCAAAGCTTTTGAAATTCAGGAAGAGAACTACTACTACCTCTTATATCCATTAGTAGGGATCTTCATCACAGTTTTATTTATCCGGATCTTTATCCGCCAGGATATTAGTCATGGTATAGCCAGGATTTTGTATTCCATTTCCAAAAATAGATCAATAATGAAGGCTCATAACATGTACTCATCCATTATTGCCTGCACATTTACTGGTGGCTTTGGAGGATCTGTAGGTATGGAGGCCCCCATAGTAACAACGGGTGCATCAATAGGTTCCAATATTGGGCAGCTATTAAGGTTAAACTACAAAACAACTACTTTGCTCGTTGCCTGTGGAGCCACAGGGGCTATGGCGGGTATATTTCAGGCACCAATAGCTGCATTGATTTTTTCCTTGGAAGTTCTGATGCTAGATCTCACCTTAACCTCAATCGTTCCTCTATTAATAGCTTCGGTAACAGGTTCCATGGTTGCTAGCTTGTTGCTCGGTGATAAAATCCTATTCTATTTTTCTCTTAAAGACCATTTTCAAATGAGCCATCTGCCTTTTTATATAGGATTGGGGATCATAGCTGGTCTGGTGTCCGTATACTTTACAAGGGTCCACCTATCTATTGAAAGCAAATTTGATACTATCATTAACCCTTATAAAAAAATGCTTATCGGTGGATTGTTACTCGGTTTATTGATCTTTCTTTTTCCGCCTCTTTTTGGAGAAGGGTATTTGGCAATGAAATCTGTTTTAAGCGGAAACGCCAATGATCTATTGAACAATAGTTTATTCTATGCCTTTAAAGATAATCTATGGTTTTTCCTAGGTTTTCTGGTTCTTGTACTGATCTTTAAGGTTGTGGCGACCTCTATTACTACAGGGACAGGGGGTATCGGAGGCATCTTTGCACCCACCCTTTTTATGGGAGGTATTACCGGCTTTATTTTCGCAAAGGCTATCAACTCTTTTGAATTTGTAAAGCTTTCTGAAAGTAATTTCGCCCTAGTTGGAATGGCTGGATTAATTGCTGGTGTTATCCATGCACCATTGACAGCTATTTTTCTCATTGCAGAAATAACCGATGGCTATGAGTTGTTTCTGCCCTTAATGGTTACCTCGACAATCTCATATCTTACCATTATGTACTTTGAGCCTCATTCCATATATACCAAAAGGCTGGCAAAGCGAGGTGAGTTGTTAACCCATCACAAGGATAAGGCGGTATTATCTCAAATGAATATAGCGGACTTGATCGATAACAATGCAACTACCATAAGTCACGAAGCAAATTTAGGAGAGTTGGTGCAAATAATCGCGAATTCAAATCAGAATATCATTCCCGTCCTCGATGAAAACAAATTACTACAAGGAATTGTACCCTTAGACAACATACGTCATATTATGTTCAACAAAGACATGTATGAAACAACCATGGTTAGTAACCTTATGGTTTTACCATCAACATATATTTCATCCGACGATTCAATGTCTGATGTATTGTCCAAGTTTGAAGAATCAGGAGAATGGAGTTTGCCTGTTATTGATGAAGGAGAATATAAAGGGTATGTTCTAAAAACAAAGATCTTCTCTGCCTATCGTAAAAAACTTTTGGAATTTTCTGAAGATTAAAGAACAATTCTTAATCTTTAGTATTGCAAGCCTGCTAAACTACGATGTTTATAATACGCTTTTCTACAACGATTACCCTTTTTGGAGCCTTTCCATCGAGCCATTTTATACTCAATTGATGAGCCAACACTTCCTTCTCAACCTCTTCCTTATCCATCGTGCCAGGAAGATCAATTTTAAATCTCGTCTTGCCATTAAAAGAGACCGGATAGGCAAAGGTGTCTTCAATAAGGTATTTTTCATCAAAGGCAGGAAAAGAGGCATCACTTATACTCTCTTTGTTTCCAAGCTTTTTCCATAATTCTTCAGAGATAAAAGGCGCAAAGGAAGAAAGTAATATAACCAGGTCTCTTAATATAGCCTCCTTATTGCATTTAAGTACTGTAAGTTCATTTACACATATCATAAAGGCACTTACAGAGGTATTAAAAGAAAGGCGTTCAATATCTTCCTTTACTTTTTTAATCGTCTTATGCAGAATCTTAAATTCCTCCTCACCAGGTGATTCCTGGTCCACATTAAAATTGTTATCTCGGTCATGAAAGAGTCGCCAAAATTTTCTTAAAAACTTGTGCACTCCTTCAATGCCCTTCGTGTCCCAAGGTTTTGGCTGATCCAAAGGACCCAAAAACATTTCATACATTCTTAAAGTATCTGCACCATACTGAATAATTAGGTCATCAGGATTAATTACGTTGCCCCTGGATTTGCTCATTTTTTCCCCACCTTCACCCAAAATCATCCCCTGGTTGACCAGCTTTTTTGCCGGTTCATCAAATGGCAAAAGTCCTAAGTCATAAAGGAATTTTGTCCAAAACCTTACATAAAGCAAATGACCTGTGGCGTGCTCAGCACCGCCCAGATATAAGTCAATGTTTTGCCAATACGCTAAGGCTTCTTTAGATACAAATTCCTCTTCATTGTCCGAATCCATATATCTCAGATAATACCAACTTGACCCAGCCCAGCCAGGCATGGTATTACATTCCAGAGGAAATCCATCTTCATTGCACCAATTCTCTGCCCTTGCCAACGGTGCTTCTCCATCCTTTGTGGGCAAAAACCGATCTACCTCAGGTAATTCTAAAGGCAGCTTATCATATCCTAACGAATATGGAATATTATCTTTATAATATATTGGGAAGGGTTCCCCCCAATACCGCTGCCTGCTAAAAACGGCATCCCTTATCTTATAATTCACCTGGGAGCATCCAATCTTCTTTTCTTCAATCTTATCAATAATGGCTTTTATAGCATCCGGAATCTTCATTCCATTTAAAAAATCAGAGTTAATCATAACACCATCTTTGTTCTCATTAGCTCCTTCGCTTGGATCACTATCTGAAACTACAGGAATTATTGACAATTTAAAATAAGTGGCAAATTCCCAATCACGTTGGTCTCCGGACGGAACAGCCATTATTGCTCCGGTTCCATAACCTTCCAACACATAGTCAGAAATCCAAATCGGAATTTTTTCACCTGAAAATGGATGCATGCAATAAGCGCCCGTAAAAACCCCTGATATATTTTCGGTATTTGAAATCCTATCCCTTTCAGTCCTATTTTTTGCTACCTCCACATATTCCGTTACATCTGAGTGATTTTCTGGTGAGACAATTCTGGTTATTAATTCATGTTCAGGAGCTAACACCATAAAAGTTGCACCAAAAATAGTATCCGGCCTTGTAGTAAAAATCTCTACTTCATCTTGCAGCCCATCAATTTTAAAGAAAATAGACGCCCCTTCAGATCTACCTATCCAGTTTCGTTGCATTTCCTTTAGTGGCTCTGTCCAGTTTATCCTGTTCAAGCCTTCAAGTAATCGATCTGCATACGCAGTAATCCTTAATGACCATTGATTCATCAATTTCCTCTCAACCGGATATCCTCCTCTTTCTGACAATCCATCTTTCACCTCTTCATTTGCTAATACAGTACCTAGCTCTTGACACCAGTTAACCATGGCTTTAGACAAAAAAGCAAGTCTGTAGTTAAGAAGTCTTGATTGCTGTTCAGGCTCTGTAAACCCATTCCATTCTTTTGCCGTAAATTCTTCTTTCTCAGTACAGCAGGCATTCAAATTTATATTTCCCTCTTTTTCAAATATTTCAACAAGGCTTGCAATAGGTTCTGCCTTATCTGATGCGATATTATACCATGATTCAAATAATTTCAAAAAGATCCACTGTGTCCATTTATAGTATTTAGGTTCAGATGTTTTTACCTCACGGCTCCAATCAAATGAAAATCCGATCTTATCGAGCTGTTCGCGATAGCGCAACACATTTTCTTCTGTAGTGACCGCTGGATGCTGTCCTGTTTGAATAGCATATTGTTCTGCTGGCAAACCAAAGGAATCATATCCCATTGGATGCAGAACATTAAACCCACATTGTTTTTTATAGCGCGAAAAAATATCGGAAGCAATATACCCAAGCGGATGTCCAACATGCAGCCCCTGTCCGGAGGGATAAGGAAACATGTCCAAAACATAATATTTTGGCTTGCTGGTATCGTTCTCTGTTTTAAAAGTACCGTTATCCTTCCAATAGGCCCGCCACTTTTTTTCTATCTCAAGGAAATCGTAATCCATTAAGAAAACAAATTAAATTCATGTAAAAAATCCACCATATGATTATTCGGCGAATTTATGAAAATCTAGGGATACCATTTCTTATTTTTCTTACTTTTGAGCATCTTTAAAAAGATAAATTCCCATGTCAGTAAAGGAAAAAATGGTAAAAAGGAGGCTTTATGCCTCTGCAGTATCCACTATCATAAGTATTTCTCTAGTACTATTTATGTTGGGCCTTGTAGGATTAATTGTTCTTACTTCTGAAAAACTATCCGTGATGGTAAAAGAGAACATTGGATTTTCTATTTATCTTAAAGAACAAGCAAAAGAGGTTGATATCAGACAAATGCAGAAATATTTAGACGTATCCAATTTCGTTAAATCCACCGAATACATTACTCAGGAAGAAGCAGCCAAGATCCTTAAAGGCGAATTAGATCCGGATGAAGATTTTATCAATTTTTTAGATGGACACAATCCTTTGCCTGCTTCAATAGATGTAATATTGGAAGCATCTTATACCAATCCAGACAGCCTTTCCTGGATTGAAGAAGAAATAATGCAAAATGATGTGGTAAGGGAGGTTGTCTATTCCAAATCCTTGGTAGATATAGTGAATGAAAACGTGAAGCAAATAAGCATGTTTATTCTTGTCTTTTGTGCATTGCTTTTTCTGATAGCCGTTGCACTTATAAACAATACCATTCGTTTAAATATTTATTCTAAAAGATTTTTGATTAGAACGATGCAGTTGGTTGGAGCAACAAGACGTTTCATTCGGAAGCCGTTTATATTAAGTGGTATTTCTCACGGCATTTATGCGGGCGTTATTGCCATTGCGTTCCTTTCAGTCTGCCTGTATCTGGCCCAGAAAGAAATACCAGAGCTAATTGAATTACAAGATATTGAGCTTATAGCCACTATCTTCATAGGTGTAATTCTAATGGGAATAATAATTTCGTGGATTTCCACGTTAATGGCTGTCAGAAAGTACCTAAAGCTTAAGTCAGACGAACTTTATTTTTAATATCTTATTTTTGTATCATGAACAAAGCACTTAAAAAGAATCAGCCAGAAGCACAGGGATTTGTCTTTGAAAAAAGAGGATACATTATTCTTCTATCTGGCATTGTTCTTATAATCATTGGCTTCATGCTGATGTCAGGTGGTGGCTCTGAAGATCCAAAGGTTTTCAACCCTGAAATATTCAGCTTTCGCAGAATAACACTTGCACCTTTAGTGGTCATGCTTGGTTTTGCAGTAGAGGTTTATGCAATAATGCGAAAGCCAAAAATATAACAGCACTCATTTTTCATTATAGTAAATGTCGGTAATTGAAGCGCTAATCCTGGGAATCATACAGGGGTTAACAGAATTTTTACCAGTTAGCAGTAGTGGGCATTTAGAACTGGCCAAAGCAATTTTAGGCGATAATTCCCTGCCTGAAGAAAGCTTGTTGATGACAGTAGTCTTACACGCTGCCACAGCACTTAGCACTGTATTTGTTTTCAGAAAAGATATTGTAAAGATTGTAGTTGGCCTACTTCAATTTAAAAATAACGAGCAATTTAAATTCTCTCTAAAGATTGTTATCTCCATGGTTCCTGCTGCATTTGCAGGTATTTTCTTTGATGAAGAAATTGATGCCTTATTTAATGGGCAAATCCTTCTAGTAGGCAGCATGTTGTTCATTACAGGATTACTCTTATTCCTTGCCGATAAAGCAAAAAATACTGAAAAGAAAACTAATTTCAGCCAAGCCTTAATCATCGGCATAGCACAAGCCATTGCGATTCTACCAGGAATATCTCGTTCGGGAGCAACGATCTCCACATCTGTTATGTTGGGAATTGACAGAGAAAAGGCAGCTCGATTTTCATTTTTAATGGTTGTTCCCCTGATCTTTGGAAAAATAGCCAAAGATGTTTTGGGAGGAGAAATAAGTGCTGATTCAGCCACATTAATTCCACTAGGAGTTGGGTTTGCAATGGCTTTCATCACAGGCTTGCTGGCCTGTAAATGGATGATAAAACTGGTAAAACAAAGTCAATTAAAATACTTTGCATACTATTGCTTCATTGTGGGTGCTATTACAGTATTCTGGAAGCTATATTAAGCTAAAAAAAATCTTATGGAGTTCAAAAACCTCCCCTTAAAAAACCTCGGCAATTTCCATGATGGCCAGCTTTTATTAGTTGACAAACCCCTAACATGGACATCCTTTGATGTCGTTAATAAAATTAGATACCACCTAAAGAATGCCTGCAATACCGGAAACATCAAGGTTGGGCACGCTGGAACCCTGGACCCTTTAGCTACAGGCCTGCTCATCGTCTGTATTGGCAAATACACTAAACGAATAGATGAAGTTCAGGCACTCGAAAAAGAGTATGAAGGATCTTTTATTATGGGTGCATCAAGACCATCCCATGATAAGGAAACTGCCATAAACAAAACATTTAAGACGGATCACATATCAATTAATGACTTGACAAAAGCCACCAAGCTGTTTACAGGTAAAATAGAACAGGTGCCTCCTATTTTTTCTGCTATAAAAATAAACGGTGAAAGAGCCTATAAAAAAGCTCGAAAAAATGAAGTGCCTGATATCAAATCTAAGGAAGTAACAATCTCAAATTTTGAGCTGTGCAATATTGAATTCCCTAAAGTTGAATTTAGAATCACCTGTAGTAAAGGCACCTATATTAGGTCGTTGGTTAATGACTTTGGAAAAGAGCTTAACAGCGGTGCGTATTTAGATTCATTGAGAAGAAAAAGAATTGGAAATTTTCAATTAAGCAATGCCATGACGTTGGAGAAACTCCTTCAGGGATAAATATTTTAATGATAATATTGAATCTTAAGGCTAAAATTAATAATTTCGCAACCCTTATATGTCATAGATGTTAATTGGTATTAAGGCATAATTTATCAAATATGAAACTATCGCAATTCAGATTTACACTGCCAACTACATTGCTTGCTGACAGACCGGCAGCAAACAGGGATGAGTCAAGATTAATGGTTATAAACAGGAAAGATGGCACCATAGAACACAAGGTATTTAAAGACATGTATAATTACTTCGATAATCAGGATGTAATGTTGATTAACGACACCAAGGTGTTTCCTGCCCGTATTTTTGGAAACAAAGAAAAGACTGGAGCAAAAATAGAAGTCTTTCTTTTGCGCGAATTAAGTGCTGAGCAACTATTGTGGGATGTTATGGTTGACCCAGCTAGGAAGATAAGGATTGGAAACAAATTGTACTTCGGTGAAGACGACACTTTGGTTGCTGAAGTAATAGACAATACAACTTCAAGGGGCAGAACATTGCGGTTTTTGTATGATGGATCCTATGATGAATTTAAAGAAAAGCTGAATTCCCTGGGAGAAACACCTTTGCCAAAATACATTAAAAGAACTCCAGATGAAGAGGACAAGGAACGCTACCAAACTATTTATGCTGACAAAGTCGGAGCTGTAGCTGCTCCAACTGCTGGCCTTCATTTCAGCAGAGAGCTCCTTAAAAAACTTGAACTCAAAGGAGTAGAAATCAATAAAATCACCCTGCATGTTGGATTAGGTACTTTTCGGCCAATTGAAGTAGAGGATCTCACGAAACACAAAATAGATTCAGAAGAAGTGTATATCGGTCAGGAAACAGCAGATGCTGTAAATATTGCCAAAAAAGCGAAAAACAAAATATGTGCAGTTGGTACAACTACTATGAGAGCCATTGAAACTTCGGTTACAACGACTGGGCAATTAAAACCTTTTCAAGGCTGGACCAATAAATTCATTTTTCCTCCTTACGACTTCAAGATTGCAAACTGCATGATCAGCAATTTCCATACACCCCAATCTTCTTTACTTATGATGGTCTGTGCATTTGGAGGTTATGATCTGATTTTTGAAGCGTATAGAACAGCGATGAAGGAAAAATACAGGTTCTTTACCTATGGTGATGCAATGCTGATCTTATAGGTCACATTAACCAAACCTGCCTGTATCATTTTATTAATTGCTCATAAGCATGAAGGATAAGACTTCTTTGCTGAGATAAAAAAATCTCCTACCCTAAGCAGGAGAGGAAAATGGGTTCAGAAAACATGCGACATGTAATTATAGCAGCAGGCGGTAGTGGTTCACGATTCAATTCAGAGCTCCCAAAACAATTTCTTGAGCTGTCTGGTTCACCCATTCTAATTAGAACGGTGGAAGCCTTTGCTAATTGCCATGAAGATCTTAATATCATTCTTGTGTTACCTTCAGAACATTTGGTACTTTGGCAGGAGATCTGTTCAGCACACAATTTTTCTGTTCAACACAAGGTTGCTGTAGGTGGCCCTACGAGATTTCAATCTGTTAAAAGCGGACTGGAACAAATAGAAAATACTGAAGGCCTTGTTGCTATCCATGATGGTGTACGTCCCATTGTTAGTGCTTCTTTGATTGAAAAAGTGTTCAATGAGGCAGCTGCCCATGGAAATGCAGTGCCCGTTATTCCGATGGTTGATTCGCTTAGAAAAATCCAAGGTGAAAAAAACTTTCCTGTTCCACGAGAAGAATATAGGATTATCCAGACTCCTCAGTGCTTTCAAATAGGTGTTTTAAAAAAGGCTTTCAGTCAAGCTGAATCACCTTCTTTTACGGACGAAGCTTCAGCGGTAGAAGCTTTGGGGGAATCCATTCACCTTATGCCTGGTGAGCCCATTAACATTAAAATAACCAACCCTGCAGATTTAATCATCGCTGAATCCTGTCTTTAAGGAATCTTAAGCTAGCGGTATCACTTTTGTGTCAGAAGTTATTGCTAAATTACTTAAATCTACCTCCTTCAATAAGTTTACGCCCGGACACTTTCCTTTCTCAAAAGATCCAAGCACATCATCAAACCCTAGCAGCTTTGCCCCATTAATGGTGGCCCATTGAATGAGGGTGCTGAGTGAAATCGCTGGATATCTGCTACTAATGGTTTTAAGCTCTTCCAGCACTGATAAAGACCCATTTGAAGCCAGGCTGTCGGTTCCTATGGTAATATTCTGTTCCATCTTCAAAAACAAATCCAGGTCTGGTATCCGTTTCTCTATATAGAGGTTTGCATTTGGGCAAAGACACCAGTACAAATTATCCCTCAGCTTTATAGCCTTGGCCAGCACCTCTTCATTCAAGTAGGTATTATGCACCAATAATAAAGGACTCTGTCCTTTCAGGGTATCTAAAACGGTCTCAAGAGCACTTTTCCCTGAGGGATTGAAGTAATCTAGTGAAACACCGGCATTGGAATAAAATTCTGCAATGCTGCCTGTACCTTTTCTGAAAAGCTCATCTTCCTGTGCTGATTCATTTAAATGGATGCTTATGGGAGAACCATATTCTTCAGATTTTCCAGCAATTAACCGCAAGAGCTCAGCAGATGCTGTATAGGGTGCATGGGGAACTATAGAAGCAGGGATCCCCATTTCTTTGGATCTGTCATACAAGTCAATTCCAGCATTATAAACCGCCATAGCCTTGGAAGGATCTAAAGAAATCACCTCTATAAAATTATGATACTTCAAATTTTCCGATGATTTCAACTCAAAGGAATCTGCCTTGTTACAAATATCCCCTACTGCAACAATGCCATTATTCACCATTTCCTCTTCGGCTTTTGAAATTGCACTGGCAATATGCGGCAAATCATTTTTCCGAAGAGAGATAATTGGTTCTATAAAATCAATGAGTCCCTTGCCTTGCGGAAGCAAGCCCTTTAAGTGGGATAATTCGAGATGACAATGCGTATTTACAAAGCCGGGAACAATGATTCCTTCATGGTGTTTTACCTCCTCGAATTGCCCATCATCCACCGATAGATCAAGCACTTCACCGCTATCACTAAGCAATAAAATACCATTTTCCATAGGTGGCGAAACTCCATCAAAAATCCAATTTGCAGAAAATTTTTTCACCAGATGATTTTGTCAAAAATATAGATTATCTTTACATAATTGGTATCATTTTTGACCAAGCAGCGATTATGTTACGTCAAAGTCTACAACAAAAGCT
>DTSC01000296.1 GCA_012965625.1 Flavobacteriales bacterium
GCTGTCAGATAGTATTTTTCCTAAGATAAAAAGAAGTGGGTATAAGCTGATCGACACAAGCATTAATCCAGTAATAAAATTAGCACTATTAGAGAAAATATTAAATAGTTCGTCTTTTGGTTTTTTGCGAGTACTTGGGCGCAAATACTATGCTCTTGATTTTCATAATGAATATGTCATAGGAGATGGCGGCCATGCCGAATGGCGGATAAAAAAGAATAGTTTTTACAACAATGACAAAATGGGAGATGCTTCAAGTGCTTCCCGGATTTTGAATTTTTACAGAGAGCACCCTCTTTTAATGTTCAAATTAATGTGGAAGAATTTAAATGCAGGGTTTTCACATTTCAATTACCTTTGGGTAATACTTCTTTTGATTATTACAGAGGGCACCATAAATCTTTCAAATAAGCTCATAAGATGGCAGTGGTTTGGAAAAGCTTTGAGGGTTTTAGCTTTGCCATTCATTCTTCTCCCTGTATATTATCCGCTTTCAGACAACAGCTTTATCCCCATTTCATTATTAGTCATTACTGCTTTATTGGTACTCAGGTTTTTATACAAAGGCAAGCAAATTACCTATTCTGTCCCTCCAATATTTCTATTTGTGTTAATAAATTTTGTTTTTTTCTCGATAATTGCAAAAGGTGAATCACAATGGACTCAAGTTATGGATTTTCTTATTGTTCTAACGGCGATGTATTATTTATTACAATTCCTGAACATTAAACAGAAGATCAAATAATATCTGCCATTTTACCTTCTGTTTTGGTAAAGTAATAGAATCCACTAATTAGCAAAAAGATTACTGGGATTATGCCAATGCAATAATACGCTGAGGGTATTGTACCATCAAACAGAATCCATCTAAAACCTTCAATAACCCCAGCCATTGGATTCAGGTACACAAAAAATGAATATTTACTTGGAATAAGTGTAGCTGGATAAAAAACAGGTGTCAGGAAGATTCCGAAATTAATTAAATAAGGTATAATGTGATGAAAATCCCTGAAACGAACAGTTAGCGCACTCAGCCATATTCCTATGGAAAGTGCGACAAAGATATTTACAATGATTAATGCAGGAAGCAGCAAGATTTTTATTTTTAAGGGAATGCCCCATACTACCACCATAACAAATAAAACAAACAGAGAAATGCCAAATTCTACTAATCCTCCCAATACTTTCGAAAATGGCAAAACCAGTTTTGGGAAATATATTTTTTTGATGATACTTTGGGCTTCTAATAATGAGGTGCCGGCTTTGCTGATTAAATAAGAAAAGTAATACCAGTAGATCATTCCACTGAAGGCAAATAAGAAATATGGCACATTGCCTGTTTGTACATTGAGTAAATAACTGAAAAAAACGGTATAAATTAATAGACCGGACAATGGACGTGCTATGCTCCACAAAACGCCTAAAAAAGTTTGAGCATATGTTATTTTCAAATCGCGAATCGCAAATGTATAAATCAATGAACGATTCTCATATGTTTTAATCAAATTAGAAATAATTCCAATTTTTACAGTAGCGGATATTCTCTTCATTCAGTACGGGCAGTTGTTTAAAACACCATTCGAAGATAAAGCCTTTAATGATAACCACACAAATTAATATTATTTCAGTTTTTAAAAGAATAAATTATCTTTGAGAGAATGATAGTTCATTTTTTAATCGTTCTCTATTTACAATCTAACAAATAAAACTTGTTTTAAAATGAAGCAAACAAAAAAATGTAGACATACGTATGAATGATGTAGAGAATACCGCAATGCTTGATTGTCTTTTAGTATGCCCAAACTACAAGCTTAATAAAGGCAGTGTTTACAGGAGCCAGCGATTTAATGATCCCCCACTGGGATTGATGGCCCTTGCGTCCTATGTAAGAGAAAAGGGACATAGTGTAAAAATCGTTGATTGCAATGTTGAAGCTCGAGGGGTTGAAAATTTTACCAATCACCTCAAAAAAAACTATGTAGATAAAAATATCTCAATACGCGTATTTGGATTTACAACCACCACCTTAACAATTAGCACGGCATTTTTAATGGCAAAGGTTTGTAAGGTTTTGTATCCTGAATCAACGGTTGTTTTTGGCGGAACACATTCTACATTGATGTCTGAAGAATCAATAAATAATGAAAATGTGGATATTGTTGCAAAAGGAGAAGGGGAATTGACTTTGGAAGAGATCCTTGCTGGCAAAGAATGGAGTGAAATTGATGGAATCGTCTATAAAAACAACCTTGAAAAAGACAAAATAGTGTCTGCAAAGCCAAGGGAGAGGATAAAAAACATTGATATCTTGCCATTCCCAGCCTATGATTTAATAGAAATCAGCAGATATAGGCCGGTAACCGGTGCTTATAAAAGATTGCCTGCTATGTTAATGGTATCCTCAAGAGGATGTCCATGGTCTTGTATTTTTTGTAAAGGTGCTTTTGAACAAAGAGCTACATTCAGATCTGCAGAAAGAATTTATGAAGAGGTCTTGCATTTAGTAAATAACTGTGGTATAAAAGAGATTCTTTTTATGGATGATGTCTTTACTGTCAAGAAAAAAAATCTTGCCAAACTTTGTGATTTGTTGATTGAAAACAAAATTGACATTACCTGGGTTTGTTTCGCAAGGGTTGATGTAATTGATCTGGAACTTTTACAAAAGATGAAAGATGCTGGTTGTCATCAAATCATGTATGGGGTAGAAAACTTTGATCCCGAAGTTTTGAAAACTATAAATAAAAAAATCAGCAAGGATTTAGTATTTCAGGCGGTGCGCTGGACAAAAGAAATTGGCATTGATGTAAGACTTAGCTTCCTTGTGGGTAACCCAGGAGATACAGAAGAAATAATTCTTGAAAATATCAGATTAATACGCGAATTAGATCCGGCAATTTTGGTTGTTTGTATTGTAATGCCATTTCCAGGCACCGCTTTATATACTTGGGCAAAATCAAATGATCGGATTATCACCTATGATTGGGATGAATATTATGGTGCTAATCCTGTTATGAGGATTGATCACCTATCGACCAGAGATATTAATCGACTATATGCAAAAATGATAAGAAGTTTTTATTTCAGACCTCATTATATTTTGAGAAAAATATTAAAATCTCATACATGGACTGAAATTGGTATGTTGGCAATAGGTTTCACTGGGCTGGTTGCATTTTCGATTGAAAGGGCAAAAAGAAATGCGAAAGGATATACCTTTGCTAAGTTAGTTTCCCAGTTTTGGTAAAGAGATTAATAACCTGAATCCGAAACAAGGCCTTAAGTTGAAATCAGGTTAATACAAGTAATGTGCTTTAAATCCTAATAAAGCCATTCCGGCAATAAAATAAAGCCAACGGTATATACTTCTGTAATATATCCTTTTTTTAGAGTTTGTTGTAAAAGATGCTTGGACTTTAATAAAAATTATTAAATGCAAAGCAAATGCACCCAGAAAAGGGAAAAATTCAATTTCACCAATAATACTTCTTAAATATAAGCCAAGCCAGTAAACCACAGCTATAGAGAAAAGTGTAAATGAAAGAAATTCAACTTTTTTAATACCCCAAAAAATAGCTCCAGTGTTGATTAATGATTTTTTGTCTGCTTCGTAGTCAATTACCTCATGATGTAAATGCCCAGCTGCGTAAAGCACAGAAAAATAAATTGATACGAAAATAGAGTGCCATGAAATTGGCAGAAACACACAATATGCGATATGGAATGCAGTAATTTGAAAAAAGAAATGAATAAAAGTGCCAACGAAAAGTTTGTTTTTTCCTATTGTTGGCAAAGAGTAACCAGCTCCTAAAACACCCAATAAAATAATTAACAATATTATTGGCTTATATAAAAAGTATCCCAAGATTGTTGACAGAGAAAAAAGGCATAAAAACCCCAGCAAATACAAGGAAGGTGAAATTTCATGAAGGGCTTTGAGCCTCTGGTTGTTTATGTCTTCTTTTCTTCCACAATATGCATTAAATGCGTACAATGAACACAGCAAGAAAACAGTTAGCAATCCCGTCAATAACAAACGATAACCAACAACATGATTTATTTGGTTTATTGAAAAAACAGCACCGATTAGAAAAAAACCGGAAAGAATAAACACTTCACCAAACCTAAAAGCTTTGAGGTGTTTTATTAAAGAGGATGGCATAGTCTTTAAATGATAACTTCACTTAATTACAAAAGTAAAGAGGGTTTTAATTAAGAGATGAATAGAAATATGATTAACAACAATGCTCGATATTTTATTTTTCATCTTTAAATTTAAACTTTTTCAACACCCCAATTCAGCGAGGGTCTTAGTGGCCCTGGAAAACGTTTTGTCAAGGGAGTTTCAATTGAATCTTTGTTGATACAAACTTTAAATAACACCACATCAGGCAGGCTTCGAAATATTTCTTTTTTGTTCTCTACCAGGAAAACATTCATAGTAAACACCCCAATATTAAGATAGTTCCCAGGTATTTCACAAACGGCTTTATATACGCCCTTTTCATTACAGCTAATTATATCTTTATCCATAACTGTAGTTGAAGCAAAAACATTATTTCCCAAATTGTCATATAAAGTAAATCCAACATCTATCGTGTTTTGTTCAAGTAGCTTTTGAAAAGAAATCTCAACTTCTATGTCATTTTTAGTATAAATTTCATCTGTCAATTCGCCTTCTCTTCTTTTCACAATTATCTTTTTTATTCTCGCTGTTTTGTTTCCGGGAGCTGTTTTTATGTCTTTCCATTCCCGACTGTTATTTATTGATATTTCTTTTTCAAAGGACTCATCGTTTGCTGTATCCTTAGCATCATTCATAGCCAAGTTGTGTGCATCTTCAACATAATCAGATATTAATTCTGAAGGACGGCCCAAAGCTTTTATTTGACCATTTTCCATAATAATTGCCCTATTGCACAGATTCAATATTTCACTAAGATTATGGGTCACTAGAATAATAGTTATTCCTTCATTCCTTAATTCGCTGATTTTTTTCAAGGTTTTTAGTTTGAATTCAGCATCTCCTACTGAAAGTACTTCGTCAAAGATTAGAATGTCGGCAGAAATATGAGCAGCTAAAGAAAATGCAAGACGCACATACATTCCGCTCGAATAGTGTTTTATTGGCAGATCAATAAATTGACCAATTCCGCTAAATTTAATGATCTCTGATATCTTGGTCTTTACTTCATTCCGACCCATCCCCAAAATGCTTGCACTCAAAAAGATGTTTTCTTTTCCGGTAAGATCAGGATGAAAACCCATTCCAACTTCAAGTACAGAAGCAATCTTGCCTTCAATTTCAACTTCACCTTGGGTGGGCTGTGTCACCTCACTAAGGATTTTTAATAATGTGGTTTTGCCTGCGCCATTTCCTCCGAAGATGCCAAGCGTTTCCCCCTTTTTAATATTTAAGGAGATGTCCTTTAGTGCCCAGAATCCGTTTTTTTTTGAAACATTTCCGCTAATTTTCAAAATAGACATCCCTAAATTTACTAAACCCTCTGTGAAGCTCTCATTTTGAGGCTTGTCAAGAGAAAAATATTTCGATATATTTTTTATTCTTATCGCAGAATCAGGCATAATAATTAGTAATATTGAAAAATAGCATCATTAAATGTTAGATAACAAAAAAAACCATAAAATAAAGAATAACCAAAAGCTAACCGGAATAAAAGTCCTTCACCTTATTAAATACCCCTTTATTTTATTAGTCTTTACTGCAGTCTTATATGGCAATACGCTTTCAAACAAGTATGCCATTGATGATCCGATAGTAACAAATAACCCAATTGTACAAAAAGGGATAAAAGGTATTCCTGAGATATTCACAACCAGATATAGAATTCAAGGTGATTATAATTATGGTTATCGACCGGTAGCGAAATCATCATATGCAATTGAATACCATTTGTTTGGTCAAAACCCAATGGTAAGTCATTTAATCAATCTCCTTTTATATGGATTTACTTGTGTTTTTTTATTTTTTCTCCTAAAGAAACTTTTAAAGAGATATGATGAGTTTTTGCCCTTTATCATCACGCTCTTTTTTCTCGCTCATCCAATTCATACTGAGGTAGTTGCAAGTTTAAAAAACAGAGAGGAAATATTAAGCTTTTTAGGGAGTATTTCTTCTTTATATTTTTTTATCAAGTTCAATGAAACAAAATATCTTCGGAATTTAATTTTTGGTTTACTCTGTTATGTTTTGGCTTTTTTATCCAAGCAAAATGCGCTTACTTTTGTTGCAATTATTCCCCTAACAATTTATTTTTTCTCTGATACCCCTAAAGGTTTTGCAAAGGAAGCGGTTAAATATTTGTATGACAAAATATCCGCATATTCAGGGTTTATCGCATCAGTTTTAAAAGCATATTTCGGTTTTCTTGTACGTTTACTAATTACTAATATGTTTTTCGTCATTGCTGTTGTTTGTTATCTGATTGCAATAGCAAAAGGTGGTAGCGGCTTTTATGAATGGACTGCTTTCTTTATGGTAGTCCACTTTAATACCAATACAAAAAACAAAGTTTCTCAGTTGTTTAACGGCCTTGTGAACAAATGGGTGATGTTAGGATTTCTATTTGTTCTTATTTATTCAGTATTTGGGATTTTTAAAAACCCGGCATTAATATCCCTTTCAATTCTACATGATTTTATGGGCATCATAGCTGTCACTAGTTTTTCAGTATATTATTATAGGGATAATACTCAAATGATTGTAAGAATCACTAATGGGCTAAAAAATCCGTTTGTGATAATCTCAATTATCATTGGTGTAATTGCAATTGTGCTTAGTTCATATAACTACTATTTTATTCTTGTGTTTCTGTTCTATAATTTTAGTATTGCTTGTTTGTTGGTTTTCTTGATAAGAAATCATAATAACTCAAAAGGAATAAAAACACTTTCTATTTTTACTATTGCAAAAAGCACAATGAAACCTATCTCGACTCAAGGGTTTGTAATTCCTGGGATATTTAAGGTGTTGCTTTTTTTAATTATAGTGTTAGGGCTTATAAGCTATGTGGTAATATTTGGCCCAAATCAATATCTGCCAACTGAGCAAAGGGAAATATTTGCTTATGAGAACCCTTTGTTCTATGAGTCTGATATTTGGGTGAATATTGCCACTGGTTTCTACTCCTTGTTGATATATTTAAAACTTTTAGTCTATCCCAATCCACTTGTCTTTTATTATGGATTTAATCACATTCCAATTGTAAGTATGACAAATGGCTGGGTGATCTTCTCTATGATTTTACATATTGCACTTTTCATCTTTGCACTTCTTGGATTGAGACAGAAACGGCTTATATCATTTGCAATATTATATTATTTGGCAACCATCTCTATTTTTGCCAATATTGTAATACCTATTCCTGGAATTGTCGGTGAGAGACTGTTGTTTATGCCTTCATTGGGCTTCAGCATATTTCTTGGTCTGGTTGTTTACAAATTACTTTCAGTAAGTGTCTTTGATAAAATAATTATAAGGAACAAGATTAAAATTTTGGCAGTTGCCATGATTTTACTTATTCCTTATTCCTATAAGACCATTGCGAGAAACTTCAATTGGAAAGACCATTTAACCCTTTATTTACATGACATACCATACCTTGAAAACTCATTACATGCTAATTCCCTTGTCGCAAGTCATTTGTTTAGGGACATTAATCCAAATCCTGTAAATGCTGGAGAAAAAGAAGGTAATACAAAAAAATTAAATCTGGCAATTAAGCACTTTAATCAAGTTCTTTTTTTAGATCCAAATGACAAACGGACCTTAAATAATTTAGGAACAATTTATTATGATTTTTTTAAAGAATATGACAAGGCTATTCAATATTTTCAAAAAGCATTGGAAGTTGATTCCAGTTTTTCCTATGCATGGTTCAATAAAGGGCATTGTCATGAGCAATTGGGAGACCATCACAATGCAAAACTTGCTTATCAACAAGCGATGAAAATTAAGGATAATGATATAAAAACGATTTCGAGTCTTGCCAGAGTTTGTTTCAATCTTGGTGAGCTTAACGAGGCCAAAGAACTTAATATGCTCATTACTAAAATCGACCCCCTGTTGGATCTCCCTTATTTAAATATGGCAGGTTATCATTTAAAGCTGGGTAATGAAATCTCCGCCGTTGTATATTTTGAAGAGGCTGTTAAAATAAATCCATCAAACAAACCTTTGTGTAAAAAATTGGGAGTTTATTTTACTGAACAAGGCAATACCGATAAAGCGGCTTACTATCATCAGCTTGCAGCACCATACAGCAATTAATTTAGAGGTCTTTCTTATATCTTACAGAAAAGACACTCAATTTAATTTATTAAGTATAAATTTTCTTAGCTTTATCGAAATAATAATGGCAAAATACGTTTTCTGTGAATACAAATGAAGTAGATATTTCAGTGGTGGTTCCCATTTTTAATGAGGAAGAAAACATAATGGTTTTTTACAGAAGGGCAAAAAAAGTGCTTGGGAAATTAAAGGTCTCCCGAGAATTCATTTTTGTAAATGATGGAAGCAGCGACCTGTCTTTAAAAGTGCTTCAAGACCTTGCAGTAAAAGACCTTAGTGTAAAATACATTGATTTAACAAGAAATTTTGGACAGCAGGCTGCACTTACTGCGGGAATGGATCATGCTTTAGGCAAGGCTGTGATAACAATGGATTGCGACCTGCAAGACCCACCTGAAATATTGCCTAAAATGATTCAGAAATGGGAAGCGGGCAATGATATTGTTTACGCCAGGAGGACTCACAGGGAAGATGCCATTTTAAAGAAATATTCTGCGCTACTATATTATAAGATCTTAAAAAAGTTTTCGGATGTTAAAATAACAGGCAATATTGGTGATTATAGGCTGATAGACCGAAAAGTTCTGCACTCATTAAAGGGGATGAGAGAAAAGAGCAGATATCTGAGAGGAATGGTTGCATGGTTGGGGTAT
>DTSC01000297.1 GCA_012965625.1 Flavobacteriales bacterium
CCAAAGAAAAGCAATGGATGAAGGATTGGGAGATTATTTTGCCACTTCATATTCGAGAAATATTAATCCTTTTAACTGGGAGAAAATGTTTAGCTGGGATGGACATAATTCATGCTGGCCTGGCAGAACCATGGTAACTACAAAACAATATCCGGGGGGTCTGTCAGGAGACATACATGCTGATGGTGAAATATGGGCATCCACATTGATGCAGATTTGGGAAATGATAGGAGGAGAGACGGCCGATCAGATTACCTTGCAATCCTTATACAGCTATGCACAAAACATAAGCATGACAGATGCTGCTTATCTTTATCTGGACGCAGACAGCTTGCTCAATGGAGGAGCTAATTATGTGTCAAGCTATTATTGGTTTGAGCTGCGTGGGATCTTGCCATCCTTGCCTGCTGGTTTTACGCTCATCGCTGTTAATCATGGCTCAACAGACGTTTCTTGCAATAGTGCATGTGATGGAACGGCCTCAGTTGAGGGATACGCTGGAGTCCCACCCTATACATATCTGTGGAGTGATATAAATGCGCAGACAACAGCAAATGCCGTAGGCTTATGTGAAGGCCCTGTTACGGTAATTGTATGGGATTCCCTGGGTGATAGCAGCAGTACATCATATAATATTGCAGCACCAGCTTTGTTGACAAACACTATAAGTGCTACTATGGATTCAGGCAATGCAGAGGGAACTATTTCTGTTATAGTATCAGGGGGGGTGCCTCCATATTCTTATGCTTGGGATGATTCTCAAGCTCAGAGTACTGCCACAGCTACCGGCCTTACAGCAGGCTTTTATAATGTTACTGTTACCGATGCAAATGACTGCGTTATACAAGATAACGAAGTGGTTATGTTGTTCGTGAACATGGTTCCTGGGCCGAATAAAGATATACATTTTGTCGTATCTCCCAATCCTGTAGATAATGTCTTTCAACTTGTGCTTAGTGATTATCCTGCACAGGTTCACATAAAATTATATAATTATTTAGGAAAGCTTATCTTGGAATCATCATTTTATGGTGCAACCCAGATAAGTACCAATAATTTTCCTGCTGGCGCTTACCTTATGCAGCTAAATTCAGAGCATGGTGAGGTTGGAAGACAAATAATAATAGTAAAATAAATACTTGCATCTAAAACTTCTAAAGATCAATGAAGAGAAAAATAATCTTACTAAGCATCCTGCTATTTTCGGCTAATATTATTTGGTCCCAATCATTCAATTACCTTCCTTTATCTAAGAACAAACAGGTAGTTTCACACTCATATCTCACATTGTCCTATTTAGAAGAGTTTGAACAGGCAGAATGGGTCGCTTATGAGCTTTCAAAAGAAAGGGTTGGGGGTGCCTATAGAAGGTCTAACGATTTCAGGGCAGATCCTAAGGTTAGCTCTGGTTCAGCGGAATTGTCTGATTATAAGGGTTTTGGCTATGATCGCGGCCATCTGGCGCCAGCAGCGGATATGAAATTTGATGAGACCGCAATGACTGAATGTTTCTTTATGAGTAATATGAGTCCACAGGACCCTTCCTTTAACAGGGGAATCTGGAAAAATCTGGAAGCACAGGTACGCGAGTGGGCCATCCAGAATGAGCATCTTTATATTGTAACCGGACCGATATTGGACAGCTCTTTAACAGCGTCTATTGGCAGTAATAAGGTTGTAATACCCAATTTCTACTATAAGGTAATACTGGATTATACTACACCGGAAGTTAAGGGCATTGCCTTTGTGCTGCCCAATGAAAAAGGGGTGAATCAATTAACGAATTATGTGGTGACGATTGATCATGTTGAATCTCTTACAGGGATTGATTTCTTTCCGGAGCTCCCAGATGACTTGGAGCAGCTGCTCGAATCCAGAAAGGATATTTCTCGCTGGTCCTTTATACCCTTGTCAATATCCAATACAAAGAGGGCATCTAATTCTGCACAGTGTCTGGGCAAGGCCAGCTCTACTGGGATCCGTTGCTTAAACAGAACCAAGATTGATAACGGGTATTGCCATGTTCATCAGGCCCAGGTTTCGGGTGTTACCACTCCAACGGTGAAGAAGAAGGCTACAGCATCTCGATGCACTGCAACCACGAAGGCTGGAGGCCGCTGCAAGCGAAATACACAGAATGCTAATAGGAAGTGCTGGCAGCATCAATGATATTTGGTTTATTGCCCCTTTATGAAAATCGCTAAAGTAAGCTTTACAATTGTCGTAATTGTCTTGGTTCTGGTAAGTTTTGCAGATCACCATACCAAAGATATTATGCTGGCTGATTACTGTCCTCCGGGCTTTGAGCTGTCTGAAGATAATCAGTGTAAATGCAGGCACTTATACCAGCAGTATACCTCTCTGCGAAACAGTGGAGTGGGGGGCTTGAAGTCAGCCTTGCCTGAAATACGTGACGGATTTTCGCCACAGCAGATTGAC
>DTSC01000298.1 GCA_012965625.1 Flavobacteriales bacterium
CAACGAGGTTTGTGAAAAATTCAACCCAATTACCCCACCCTTATTCCATCCTTCAAGTGAGTCTTTTTTATGAGTTGTTAAGATTTTTTCTGTTGCTGTTATCTGGGCATTTAAGTTGAATGCCGTAATAATTGAGATATAAAAAATAAATCGGATGGTTCTCAATTCCAAGAATCTTTAGAGTTATTGGCTAATTATTTCTAATTCTTTTAATAAAAAAACAATTACAACTGCGAATAATAGTGCAACTAAGAGGGTAAGCAATATATCTAATCCAATTATCATGAAAACTATAAATATAATTCCTGCAATAATTAAACCTGTCGTTAAATAGTTGTTACCATGTTCACCTGAAGGTTTTAAGGTCTTTTGGCTAAAGTTTATATCCTTCCTTTTATGAAAGTTTAATGGGCCAGAACTGTTAAACCCTAATTTTGGTTTTGAGGTAATTTTTTCTTTGTTGGATACTTTAACCTTCTTGATGTTTCTTTGGTTTTTTCTTTTGTTTTTTTTATTGCTTCCAGATGGAATATTTTGAATTTCTGTCGTTTTTTCTTCTATAGATGTACCAGAAGCTAAATCCTCTTTATTTAAAATTGATGGCCTCTTAATTCTTTTGTTCTTCGAAATATTTACATAATAACCATCATTATATCTTCTTTTTTCAACTTTTGAAATTTTAATTGTACTACAAGATGAGATGATGAAACCTGCTAAAAGAAAGATATTGAGCACATATTTCATAATTATTTATACAAGTCTAAAAAGAAGAGGCCTAAAGTAGGTTTATTTTTATTCATCATTAAATTTATTTCCTAATTTTATCCCATTATAATATTAAAAATATTAGCAATTATGATAAAGCAAGTTACCCTTTACATTGGATGTTTCTGCCTAGGTTTAAATTACACTTCTTTTTCTCAAGGTGATAAAGCAGCTTTTATTCAATATGAAAATAAATTTTATTCAGAAATAAAAGAAGGTATTAAGGACTTTAATAAGGAGGAGCGTGGGCCGAGGAAGAGTTTTAAAATGGTTTATGAAGGAAAGAATATCCCAAAATCAACTTCGGAGTTTACAACGGTTTGGTGTAAGGATCCTGTTTCACAGGGCAATACTGGTACTTGCTGGTGTTTTTCAACTTCTTCTTTTTATGAATCAGAAATATTCCGGTTAACCAAACAGAAGATAGATCTTTCTGAGCTTTATACTGTCTATTGGGAATATGTTGAAAAGGCAAGGGAATATATTCGTACGAGGGGTAAATCCTTTTTTGGAGAAGGCTCAGAAACGAATGCTGTTGCCCGGATGATGGAAAAATATGGAATCGTTCCTTTGGAAGATTATAATGGTATGCAGGAGAAACAGGTTTTTCATGATCATAGTAAAATGTTTAAAGAGATGCAACATTATTTGAATTCATTGAAACGTGACTATGCCTGGAACGAACCAGAGGCTATTGCAACCATTAAATCCATATTAGATTATCATATAGGTAAACCTCCCACAGAAATAACTTATGATGGAAAGAAAATGACCCCTCTTGATTTTCTTAATAATGTGACCAAACTTAAGCCGAGTGACTATGTGAATTTTATGTCATTGATGCAATCACCCTATTATAAAAATACAGAATATAAAGTTCCAGATAATTGGTGGAGAAGTGATGCTTATTACAATGTTCCTTTGGAAGACTTTATGTACATTATTTTGAATGCAGTTAAATCTGGGTATAGTCTTTCAATTGGAGGTGATGTGTCAGAAAGTGGATATGACCCTAAGAATGATGTCGCAATGGTGCCATCTTATGATATTCCTTCTGATCATATTAATGAATATTCCAGGCAGCTTAGGTTTACCAATGGAGCTACCACAGATGATCACGCAATACACCTAATGGGATACAAAGAAAGTGGTGATGACCTTTGGTTTTTAATTAAAGACTCAGGAAGTGGAGCAAGAAATGGGAAAAACAATGGCTATTATTTCTATCATGAGGACTTTGTGAAGCTTAAAACAATGACATTTACTGTCCATAAGGATGCAGCTAAAGATATCCTCAAAAAAATACAGTAGCTAAAATGAGAAGATATCTGTTTTTTTCGATTCTTCTTTTTGCTTCATTCTCGTATCCTATCCTAGCGCAGGATATATATAAAGGGAAAACAGTTGATGTAAATACTCAAAAGCCTTTAGACTTTGTTAATATAGGTGTTTTGGGTAAAGGAGTAGGCACTTGTTCAAAAATGGGGGGTGCTTATCAGCTTGATCTAACAGGCGTTAAAGAAACGGATACACTGATTTTCTCATTGATAGGCTATGCTGCTGATACAGTAATCGTCTATGATTATAAGAAAAAATACAGAAGTAAGGTCGCCATTATATTTCTAAGCTCTTTGGTTTTGCCATACCAGGAGAAGTTAATTTATGATGCGGCGATGGTCACTAAGGTCTTGGGCAATAACCATGATTCAAAATCTAAGAAAGTGGGATTTGATGGCATGCTTTTAGGTGCTGAAATAGGGCTGAAGATTGCTATAAAAGGATCTCCCACTTATTTAAAAGACCTGCATTTCAGCTTGGTAAAATCTCCATCCGTTAATTCTCATTTAAGGATTAAAATGTACTATATGGTAAATGGTATGCCTAAAGAACAAATTCTAGACGAGAATATAATCGTTGAGATAAAACCAGGGCAAAAGATGGTTGTAGTTAACCTCTTGCCATACCATATAGTTTTAGAAGAGGACGTAGTAGTATCTGTTGAATGTATTGATGGCGCTTTAATGGGGGGTGAAAGTGGCATTCTGCTTGCTGGAGGCAGAGGCCCCTTGTTTAAAAGGAATGTTAGCCACGGTAAATGGGGGCGGTATGGTGGGCCGGGCCTTGGAATCAATGTGACGGCAATCTATTAAGCGATGCAGCTTTTATGACTATGTTGAATTATGGGAGCTCTTGTTGTTAAATAATTTCAATACTATTCGGCATTAAATGAATTTGATTATTCATAATTCAATCGAGGACCTAAGAGTAAATAGAGCGCTGGTTCTATTGACTAATAGTATGCATGGTACTCAGCACAAATTCGGGAATTTGAGGACGCTTGTTTTAATCTTTATATTGTTTGGTCATTGTAGCATTGCGCAGATACCCCCTGGTTACTATGACTCGGCACAGGGCCTGACGGGAGCGCAACTCAGGACAGCTTTATTTAATATTATTGATGGCCATTCAGTGAAAAGTTACGCAAGCCTCTGGTCACATTTTCAAAGTACGGATAGCAAATCTGGTCTGGTATGGGATATGTATTCTGATGTACCGTCAGGATCACCAAATTATATCTACCAATTTGGCTCAGATCAATGTGGAATTTACGCCGCTGAGGGTGATTGCTATAACCGGGAACATTCGGTTCCACAGAGCTGGTTTAATAGTGCGTCCCCTATGCAGTCTGATCTCTTTCATGTGTATCCGACTGATGGTTATGTTAATGGTCAGCGCAGTAATTATCCTTACGGAGAAGTCAGTAATCCTTTTAAGACCTCTTCCAACGGATCTAAATCAGGGCCTTGCTCTTACCCTGGTTATACTGGAACTGTGTTTGAACCGATTGATGAATACAAAGGAGATTTTGCTCGTAGCTATTTCTATATGATGACGCGATATAAGAACAATATTACTTCCTGGTCTACTGCAATGTTCAGTGGAAATAATTTTTCGACTTGGGCCAACGACATGCTGCTCTCATGGCATAAAAATGATAGTGTAGATCAAAAGGAGATTGACCGCAACAATGCAGTTTATTCCATCCAGGGTAACCGCAATCCCTTTATTGACTCTCCAAATTGGGTTGACTCGATTTGGGTACAGCTAGTATCCATTCCGGCATTATCTAAACCCAAGATAGAAATGTGGGTGTTCAAAGGCTCTTTGCAAATTCAAATTGAACCACCAGTGCCCATTTCATTAAAAGTGTTTAATATGCATGGTGCTGTCGTATTACAAGAGCAAGTTGCGTCAGGGTTAAATCTAATTGACTTGCCTTCAGCTTCTGGATTCTATTTCGTATGTGCTATAGTAGATGAGGAAATTCACACACTTAAGATTCTGAAAGAGTAAATTTCTTAGATGATATTGATGACGGATATTCTGCGGAATATTTGGATGTAATTGACTAGTGTCAGATCATTGCGCTCCAATCACCATCTTTTTAGAGGAGGAACTTACCCCATCAATTAAGGTGATAATGAAGACCCCAGGATTCAGTTCCCCAGTGTCGATAGAAACAATGTTCATTCCCTGCTCAGAATAAATTTGCTTTGACATAACCAAAACACCGATCATATTATGAACAGTAAAGCTAACGTTCTGGTTGCCTGTTGATTTGAAGCGAATTTTTGCTCCAATATTTGATGGGTTGGGGCTAATGCCATAAACCTCAATATTATCTTCTTCAATCCTTTTTATACTTGTGGTAGTTCCTGTTGAATCAATGGTTAGATTATATACAATATCATATGCGGGAGCGTCATAAGCACCATCTAATGGGAATGGTAATGGCGACTCAACATTCGCTACGATGGTTACGGAGAAAGTGAAATTCCCAGACTGATTAGGGGTGCCACTTATTAAAAAACATCCGTTCGTATTACCTGGCCATAGGCATGATGAGATATCGCAGGCATGGGACAATCCTGAAGGCAACCCAGTGATTCCTGTTATTGACACCGAATTAATAGTAGCTGTAATTGTTCCAAGTACGGGAATGGTAACGGTCGTGTCTATCGGTACGATTACAGTAAAATTCTGGCTGTAGGCTGTTCCCATAGTTCCTGAAGCAATTCCGGTAACAGTATCAGGCCAAATTCCAGGTATTCCAAAACCAGTATAAGTTGGATCTGGTGTGCACTGGGCAAAGCCACCCAGATTTTGTGTCAGATAAAATAGTATAATTATAAATAGATGCTTTTTCATTTTCGTATAGTTTATATGTATGAAACTAATACAAATTTATCCGTAAAACAAATTAACCGACAAATATGAACGTAAACTTTACTAACAAGATATTGTTTATTAAGCACTTGTTTTTTTCTCCGCTTTAGGCTTAAACGACCAGGTTATTTTGAATTGAGCAACTTGGTCACCCCCTTCGTCAACCCCTGTGGTCATGGCTGTAACTATTTTGCCTTCACCTGTATGTATGCTTGTTTCCACTGCTTCTTGGATTTTCTTACCATCTAAACAAGTAAATGTAATAAGCCCTACAGCTTTTTTATTAAACTCTCCCTCTATACCCAATACCAGTGTTGATACCTTGGGTTTTGATTTATACGTTGATGCAATGCAGAGAATTCCGGTACTAAGCTCTGCAGCCATAGCAAGGCATGCAAAATACATGGACTTGAACGGATTTTTTGTCAGGTATTTATAAGGTATAGTTACCACTCCTTTTTCTTCAGTAAGTTCACGGACCCTCATTCCTGCCAGGAAGCCCATAGGGAGGTCTTTAAGCAGGAAGAGCTTGAATTTAAACCCATTTATTAATAGCTTTCTTAAGGCCTCAGAGTTGTTGTTTTTACTCATATCATCACAGAATATTTGAAATCAAAATTAGGTATTTGATATAGATAAATTCACTTTCAATTGTTAATAAATATTAAGGACATCTTTATTCCCAGGTAGAGTTTTTAATATTTTTGATTTAAAATCAGAATAATTGAATAAATAGTATGAAAAAAAGTGCAATCTATTTCTGTGTATGCAGCCTTTCTGTTTTTTGTATATTCTTTTATGCAAAAGGGAATGACAAAGCAGATTTTCGCGATAAGTTTTACAAAGCTAAATCTTATTTGGCTGGAGGTACAATAGATAAAGCTCTGCCTTTATTTATGGAGCTTTATGATATAGATTCTACCAATTCCAATATATCCTATTTAATTGGTGTTTGTTATACAGAAGTAAAAACACCTACCTTTAAATCGATTTATTATCTTGAAAAAGGTGCTCAGAATATTTCGGTGGATTATAATCCAGGTGCATATCTTGAAACATCTTCTCCTATTTTTGCTTGGTACTATCTTACAATAGCCTATAGCCAGAATGACCTATGTGAAAAAGCAAGAAGCTCTGCAACTAAGTTTAAGGAGCTTTATGGTTCTCATAAAAATGACTTCTATACGAAAGATGCAACAAACTGGGCTGAAAGGTGCAGATCGGATCATAGTGAAAAACCCATAGCTGAGCGTAAGGAAATTGTCCCAATTAGTGAACAGAAAATAGTAACTAAAAATATTGATTATGAAACAAAAACTCCGCTATATGCAGTTCAAATAGGTGCCTTTTCAAGGCTGGTTCCAATATGGAAATTTGATAACCTAAGCAATGTAGATGCTTTTATGGATAAGGAAAGCATGATCAGGTATGTTATAGGTCATTTTACTTATGTTTCACAGGCAAATATATTATTAAAGGCAGTCTGGAAGTCTGGCTATGAAGATGCTTTTATTGTAGATATAAATTCAATCAAAAAGAATGTTGATCAACGGTATAAAGAATCGGTTGTAAGTGTTGATGATGTTTCCATTAAGGCTAAAGTCGTCGGCAGAGTGAATTATAGGGTTCAGATAGGGGCATTCAAAGAATCAATTCCCGATGATTTGGTGCAATTGTATTTGCGATTGGAAGGCATTAAAGAAAATATGCACGACAATGTAACTTCTCTTTCAATTGGTGCATTTGACGACTATGAAACAGCTTCAATAAAAAGAAGTGAGCTGATGGAATTTGGTATTCCCGGTGCATTCGTGGTGGCATATAATTATGATAGAAAAATTCCTGTGGACGAAGCAAATTATTATTTATCCAAAAATACCTCTGAAGAAATTGATGATGGAAATTCTAAGAAGAAGAAGAAGAGAAAGAGGAATAAGTCAGCAAAATAATTTTAGCTGCTTTTAAAAAGAACTATTATTACTATTAAATCATTCTGGGAATTTATTATCTTTGGATCGCATTGGTTATTATTTGCTTTCATAGCAAATAGTATAAAAGGGAATCCAGTGGAAATCTGGAGCATTTCCCGATGCTGTAAGCTCTTTTAAGATCTTGACATCCTTTGCCACTGTTCCGACAAGAATTGGAATGGGAAGGCTTTAAGATTATTTGGGATTGATTTCCCAAGAAGAGCAAGCCAGAAAACCTGTCGATGCTTTTCTCCTGTAAAAGGTGAAATGATAATTCAAAGCTTTCGGGTAAAGAGCCAAGAGTGGATCCTATAGTTATATCAACCAGATCCTTCTTTTTACTCTTTTAGCTAATTAATAAATACGCCTGAAGATGTAGGGCAAAAACAAATAAAGCTATGAGTAAAAGAATACTATCCTTGCTGATTGCAGGAATCACCATAATATTAAATTCAACTTATGCACAGCAAAGTTATGTACACCAGGTAATTGTATTGAATGAGGGGCAGTATGATTATGTGTCACAAACACAAATAACACCTGTCTCAATTGGAGCATATGATCTGCTCACCAAAACCTATAATGTATTTGATATCCTTGAGGATATTAGTTTTGCTTCTGATGTTATTATAGATGGCGACTATATATATGTTGCAGCAGATTCGTTGCTCTTAAAATATGATAAAAATTCGTTGAACCTTGATGCTGTTGTTACCATTGAAGGTATTAGGAAAATGGCTGTATGGAACAACCAAATACTTATTACGAGAGGAGAATCAATGGCGCTCAATTCTTATTTTTTGGCCTATGATAAAAACACACTGAATCTAATCTATGAGCTCGACACAGCAAATGGGCCAACGTATACGACAGAGGGAGTCGTTGTGTTAAATGATACGGCTTATGTTGCAGTGAGCAATGCCTTTGTATGGGGAAACGAAAAAGGATATATTGGCTTAGTGGATCTGAATGCTCAATCTTACCTGGAGCAAATTGACATCATGCCTGACGGAAAGAACCCTGATAATCTGATGATAAGCGGAAATAAACTTTATACTTTAAACAATACGGACTGGACGAATAGTTCTATAACAGAGTTTAATTGCCTGGATCGTACTTTTATGACGACTAGTTTGTCTGCACCTTCCGGATGTGGGGCGTCGGTATTCGCTGATAATAATATTTATTACCACAGATACGATTATAATAACAGCTTTGTTGATACTAATAGCACTTTGAATTTGTTTAACATTACCAATCAGCAAGTAGATACTGTGTATCCAAGCTTATTAAATGTTTATGGGATGGCAGATGATTATGTAAATGGGCAGTTGTATGTTACCACTACTGATTTTTGGTCATTCGGCATGGCTTATATTATGCAATATGACGGTTCATTAATTGATTCATTTGCTGTAGGGGTCTCACCTGGCAACCTGGCAATAGATGTACGCATTGTATCAAATGTAAATGGACTAGACAAGCCTAAAATTTCTGTTGCTCCTGTTCCAGCAAATGACAGAATTATTATTAGTTATCCAGGACTTGAAGGAGGCATCATGAGAGTATATGATATGATGGGTGGACTTATTAAAGAGCTTTCGTTAAATAGAGCTGGAATAGACTTTGAATTGGATATCCATGAGTTTTCAAATGGCATGTATTTATTATCCATTGAAAAAGATGGCAGTACTGTTTCGAAACGATTTATAAAGAGTTAATCGTTTGGTTATTTAAAGGGTATGGTCAAAGCACATTTTTAATCTGTTTTGACTTTACCTTTTTTTATGCATTTAAATGAAAATCCTTGTTCTCTGTACAGGCAATTCTTGTAGAAGCCAAATGGCCGAAGGCTGGTTAAGGCATTTTGGGAATAGAAGCATTGAAGTGTTTAGTGCAGGCACTCATCCTGAGAAGATTAACAGCATGGCAATTCAAGTGATGCTAGAATCTGGAATAGATATCAGCACCCATACCTCAAACCTTATCGATGAATACTTGGATTATGATATAGATATTGTATTGTCGGTTTGTGCCAATGCTGAGAGAGCATGTCCGGTCTTTCCAAAGAGCGTCAAACGGATGCACAAAGAATTTGATGATCCGGCGAAATTTTCCGGTTCGGAAGAAGAGGTTATTGGATTTTACAGAGAAGTTAGGGGCCAGATTAAGGACTTCACTTGTAAGTTCATTGAAAATCTTGATGATTAATTGTAAATTGGCACTCAAGAAAATCAATTCATAATGCAAGGCTTGCTCAGATTTCTTCTCTTTGTTGCGCTTATAATTATTGGTTACAAAGGATATTCACAACCCCAGATTACTACAGATACTGTCATTCAAACTTCTCTGTGTGCGGGCAGCAATGTTATCATTCCCTTTACAGTAATAGACACAGGCGGTACCTTTAATTTCGGGAATGTCTTTACGGCTCAATTGTCGAATAACCTAGGTTTTTTTACCAATCCTGTCGATATAGGTGTTTTTCCCTTGCCTTGGACAACCAGCGGTTTTATCCTGGGAACGATTCCAATAGGTTCCCCGATTTTTGGAATCTATAAAGTTCGAGTAGTAGGCAGCAATCCTGTAGTAGTTGGAAGTGAGAGTATAAATTATGTTGTTATTATCAACACAGCTATATTGGCTACAATCAATTCCCCTGACTCAATAATATGTGAAGGTGATAGCGTTGATTTAACGGCTACGCCGATCTTTCAGTCCTACCAGTGGGAACGAAATGGCACCAGTATTACAGGAGCTGCTTCTCAAACATATACAGCTACCCAAAGCGGTAGCTATACGGTTACGGTAATTGATACACTGGGCTGTGAAACTACTTCAGAGCCCTTTAATGTGTATGTTGAAAATTGTATAGGTATGAACAATCAAATTATTAGAAATCTGGGGTTTTCAGTGTTTCCTAATCCGGTATTGGAAACCTTAACAATTACTTCAAACAGGGAGTGTCTTGCTGGGAAAGAAATTGCTATATACAATGCAATGGGACAGGTTATGATTGACAGTGAAATTCCCAATAGAGCTAAAGAATTTAAAGTCAATACCTTAGTCTTCCCTCCAGGGATTTATACTATCAAGCTAAGGTCAGTTAGGTCAATTTGGGTGAGACGGTTTATCAAAATCTGATAATCATCTAAGGAAGTCTATAGCAAGCTTGGATATATTGCCTCGATTATCAGTAACTTCCAATTCAAATTTATGCGTACTCCTCGTCTCCGTCCCTTTGATATTGGGTGTAAACTTTTCCAGGTCATCAAAATTATAGGTAAGGGCAGCATTTTTTGGCTCATATTCCATCAAGATCCATTGCCCATCAATATAGCCATTAAAAGAAGCAATGCCTGATAATTTATCATATACATTAACCTTAATGGATTTAGATGGTGTCATATCCTTTCCTTGGTAAACATTTAATGCTCTTATTTTTGGAGGAATACTATCAATCAGCACAGTGAAAGCTCCAAGATATTTCGGGTTTGCAGTAATAAACTCGCCCTCATATGCACCACCCTCATAATAGGTGGAGCCATATTTATTGACACGGACAATCAAAGCCTTGACCTTTAATTTTTCAGAGATATCCTTGGGTTTTATTGACAAACTATATCTGCCATGTACCGGTGTGTATGGGTTGTGAATATGATGGGTGGGGGCAATAGCTCCAAGAATAGTGTCAGATGTTTTATAATTAAAGTCTAAATCCTCATAAAGAAGTCCAGAAGAAAGGTATACCTTCATCTCATCAGTTGAATAAGAATTCTCGAATTGATATTTAAATGTCTTAACATAATGGGGTGAAGCATCTTCCTTTGTAAATTTGGGAAGCAGGTTTAAGTTTGAAGGGGCGCCAACATCCATTCCTCCTCTGTTAGGCTGTAATATTTTGGTAGATCCAGTATCTTTAATTGGGAGTAGCGCCTTCTCTGAACCAGGAATCATTTCATTCTTTTGGACCATTGTTTCCTCTCTCTTGCTTTGAAGTGTCATATAAAGTGTTGAAGTATTTCCATAAGAATCCTTGATGATGTATTCCATTTCATGCAAGCCGTCTTCTGAGAAATTAACCACCCCCCTGTTAAGTGATTCTTTGTATATACTCAGCCGGTTATTGGGTGCAATGAAACTTTTTTGGAGATGCTTGCCTTTTCTTTTAAATTCAGAATAGTCCACATGACTACTGATATAATGGTTTTCATGGAATCCATAAGTTGCCATTTCATGGTAATAAACTCGCTTTCCATCCTTCTTTAATTCAATAGAGAATATTCCACATTTATTGTGTGAATAATTCAGGAAATCGTATACTTCTATAGCAAACCCAACTTCTCCTCTTACGGTGATTGGCTTCTTTCCTTTTACATGATATTTCCCTTTTGAACCACTAATTCCAATGTATTTAGGATTGTGAGAACCATTGATATGACTATTTTCATTTAGTGGATATATGCGAAGAGCCTTTACCGAAGGTTTCAAAGAATCCATGATGGCAAAGCCAAATAACAAGGGGTTAACTGGAAAACCGGTAATTGCATTTCTAATCTCAAAGTGCAGGTGAGGCCCACTGGAACCACCAGTATTTCCACTATAAGCAATTAAGTCTCCTTTCTTTACTTTTAATTCGTTTGAATATGGAAATTTCTGTACACTGTACATTTGTTTCTTATATTGATGCCTTTTAATATATTCATCAAGTTTTGGTTCTAGTTTTTTAAGGTGAGCATAAACAGTAATATAGCCGTTGGGATGGGTTATGTAAAGCGTTTTTCCATATCCCCATGGTGAGATCTTTATCCTTGAAACATACCCATCAGCTGCAGCATAGACATGCTTGCCTTCGATAGATTCAGTTTTGATATCCAAACCACCATGAAAGTGGTTAGACCTAATTTCCCCAAAATTACCAGCTAATATAATAGGAAAATCTATTGGAGACCGAAAGTATTGTTGGGGATATTTACTTTGTCCATAAGAACATGAGACTTTTATAGTACATATAGTAATAAGAAGAAAAAATGATTTAGCAAGTCTCACAAATAAAGTATTAAAATAATATAATTCAGACAAAATTACCCCTTAAATGATACGTTTTAAAACGATATATGTTTAAATATTCACAATAAAAAGTGAACAAAATAAATACATAATCTCTTGTTTAAGTGAACATGGTTGTTAAATTTGTATAGCAAGAAAGAAAAAGATATGTCAGTGCCAAGTTTGCCTATCAGAGTAGATCGCCTTCAATCAAAGATCAATAAGTTGATGCAGCTTCATACGAAAGTGAAGAAGGAAAATGAAAATATGCAAACTGAAAAAGAGCAACTGCTTGACACCTTAGAGCAACGCAGGAAGTCTATTCGTGAATTGGAAGAGCATAATAAAAGAATCAGGCTTGCCAAATCGTTAGCAGACACTGGCGACAGCTCTTCTGATATTAAATTGAAAATAAATGAGATGGTGCGTGAAATTGATAAATGCATAGCTTATTTGAATAAATAATATAAAAAGATTATAAACCTGTGGGAGACTTATCGATAAAGCTTACGATTGCTAATAGGGTATACCCTTTATCAATAGCAAGGAAGGATGAAGAATTAGTGAGAAAAGCGGCAAAGATGATCGAGGAAAATATCAGAGAGTATGAGCAGAATTATTCAGTTAGAGATCAGCAAGACCTCTTGGCAATGACAACACTTCAGTTTGCAAATCAAGTGGTTAAAAATGAGGGAAAGACTGTAGAGGATATTAATAGCCTGGAAGAAAAGCTTACAGATTTAGATAATCAGGTTTCAGATTATCTTAACAATATTTGATTAAATGTTCTTTACATAATAAGTTTTAGTTTAATGTATAACCCACATTAACTTTAAGTAGTTTTATAAACTCAACACTAACTTAATTGGAGCTTTATGCTCGAGTCTTCTAGGACAGGCCACCATTCAATTTATTGAATTTTCGTATATGAAACAGTGGAAATCCGAAAAGTACCGGCTGCTCCTCCCATATTAGAAATTGGGGTTTATTAAAACCTTAAAGTTATGTGGGTTTTTTGTTGCCATTTAAATACCTTAATATTAACAATGTGAAATTATTATTAGCTTTGCTTTAATTACATTATTAAATAAAATATGCCAGAAATAACACCCTATTCTGATGAGATAGATATTCGTCAGATTTTGAAAAGTTTATTAGAGAGAAAAAAGACAATTATATCTGGGGTGGTTTTATGTACTTTCCTTTCCTTAATTTTTTCTTTTATTGTACCGCAATCATTTGAAAGCACGGGCTTCTTCTCATTTTCCTCAGTTGACATACCCAAATTTCAAATCTATGAAGGGCTTTATAAAAATCCCGGAATGTTAAAATCGTTTATTGAAAAATATTACAAGGAAGATGATTGGGTAATAAGTAATTCCATATTTGAGGATTCATATGACCCTATTTATGCTTATGGCATGAATCCCAGGAATCTAGTTAAGGATAATTCAGTTATCGGCTTGAGGGTAACTAGTTCTGGCAATTCGCCTAAAAAGGCAAAATCCAGGGTTGATGTCCTTGGGAAATACATGTCAACTACAATACTAAACATGTCGATGTGGCAGTATTATAGTCAATTTAGGATGCAGATTGAAGGAGAGATTTTAGAATACAAGAATGATATCATAGAATGTGACCAAGAAATAGAGTCTCTTAGACAAAAGCTAGAGCTGCTCAATTCCAGCATTGTAAATTCTTTTAAAAGTTCTTTAGATTATGGAAGGAATGTAATTCAAGTCGATGGCTCAACAGAAAAGTATTTGCCCCTTTACCAGCAATCGGTAGCCACTAATATTACAATAAATAATATGGAAGATACAATTCATAAAAAAAACTCAGCAATAAAAACCTCCGAACTGCTATTGGGTTTTCTTAGTGAAATTGATGAATATTTTGATTTCGAAGCAGGATTCTTAATAGAAGATCATTTATTGGATACAATTATTAGTATCAAGGAAGGATATTTTCGACCTCTTGATAATCTTCAGGATGTTAAGATAGCGACATTGATAGTTGAAAAGAAACTAGCAGAATTTATTGGGATACGAGCTACAACTTTAAGGTTCCTGTCTGGCCCTAGCTTTCCTGAACGGCCTGCAAAACCGTCAAAATTCTTAATTGTTTTTTCTGTATTTTTCATTTCTATTATTTTTTTCATTATATATAGTGTTTTTATTTCCTGGTGGGAAAGAAGAGAGGGGTAAAACAAACTTCAACTAATTCTTTTTATTCTTGCTTTAAGAATAATGGGTAATATTTTAATTAAAAACACTGTATTCGTAATTAGATATCTTTTAAATAGTCTAAGGGGATCCTGAAATAATCTCCATAACCATTCTAATCCAATTTTCTGCATCCATTTTGGTGCTCTTCTCTTTATTTCTGCATAGATAGAAAAAGCTGCACCCAAACCAAATAGTACAGCTTTAATATCTGTAAAATGTTTGTACATCCAAACTTCTTGTTTTGGACAACCCAGGCATATCATGACTAAATCGGCACCTGATCGGTTTATTTCATCTCTAAACATCTGATTTTGCTCGTCTGTAAACTCACCAAATGGGGGAGAAAGGGAACCGGCAATGTTTAGATTAGGATACCTGGTTTTTGCCCTGGTTTTAATTTTTAGTAAAATATCATCTGTAGATCCAAAGAAAAATACAGAAAGCCGCTGCTTTTCACATTGTCCTAATAGGTCTGGCATAATATCCATTCCAGCTACACGATCCTGATTAATCTTGTATATCCAAGATATGGCTTTTGCAATTGGTACTCCATCAGCTGTGACTAAGGATGCACTTTTTACACTTTTTCTAAGCCTTTCATTCTTATAACTTTCAATTGTCATGTGCACATTTGCAAAACAAACATAGCCACCCTTTTTTTGATGACAAAGCTTAAGCATCTCTTCTAGTATAGCTATATATGAGCCTATTGATATATTTAAAGATAGTAGTTGCCTTTTCTCCATCTAATTAGCTAATTGTTTCTTAAAAGCATTGGCCATCCTTATTTCAAACAAATCTGAAGTGTATTGTTTAAGGAATTTTTTCCTTCCTGCAATACCCATGCTTAGACGAAGATCTTTATCCAACAGCAGAACTTTCATCTTCTCCGCAAGTTGAATTGAATTTTTAGGATCAACAATAAACCCGGTTTTTCCATCATTAATTATTTCTGGTATTGCTCCTTCTCTGGTAGATATAACAGGCAACTCACACTGCATAGCTTCTAAAACAACAGCTGGAAAAGCCTCAAACCAGGTAGGGAAAACAAAAATATCTGAACTGAGAAAGATTTCAAACTTTTCTTTACCATACACTGGCCCTTTAATTTCTACTTTATTGGATAGCCCTTTTTCTTTAACTATGTTTCTTATTTCATTAGCGCTAATATCATATTCAGGTCCACTAATCTTCAAGCTAAAATTCAGGTTTTCTTGTTTTAAGAGAATAAGGGCTTCAATTAGCTCGATTATTCCTTTTGATTTCGTTAAGTTAGAAAGGTACACAAACCTAACAGTATCTGATTTTTTTTTAGCTTTAATTTCTTCATCAGAAACTTCTAGATTTATTCCATTCTCAATGATTAAAGGATTTTCTCTATATACACTTTCTACATCAAGGGCTAAATAATTGGATAAGCAGATTAATTTTGTATTCTTAAAGGCAAAACGAAATAAAAACTTTAAGATAATAGATTTAGCACATTGATTATTTACCCCCTGAGTTCTAAGATGGTAAGTCCTCTTAACTCTGAAAAGCTTGATAATTGCAGTATAAAAGACGTCTCTATAAAATGCAACTCCGTTTACAGCAAAATTATAGTAAACCATATCTGGTCTATGAAAAATAAGCTGATAAACTAGCTTGAAACAAAAAACAATCATTTTTGCCAGCTTTAATACTGATGTTCTTCCAATATCTTTTACATCCTTGGCAAATCGTAAAGGAAGTATAGTGATATTGAATTCTTGATTAAGAAGCTTGCTTGAAGCAAGAAACTCGTTTCTTAATGCAGCGCCATGTATCGGTGGAGGAAGCTGTACAATAAATAAGACCTCTGACATTCGGTTATTAGTTGGTATATATAGGTTTAATGTCCAAGGTCTTTTTGTTTATACTTAGCTCCATTAATTTAATAATAACAATATAAAGGAGAATTTCAGTATGCTCAAATAGGTTTCCTGTTAGAGACATTAAGAAAATAAAAATCCCAGAGATTATCAGGAACTCTTTTTTGATTATTAGTTCTTTAAGTCTAAAATAACTGGATTCTTCCTTGAGATGAGAATTAAGTTTTCTTATGATTGACTTGAGCTTACCTAAAATTAAAATAAATAAACCAAATGTAAAAATAAATCCGTATTCTGCCAGCAGGGCTATTATTGAAGAAAAAGGTTGGTTTCTGGTTCCATCACTAAAACGGACAGATAGAATCTCATTGTCCCAAAGAGGGAAAACATATTCTGAGGCCAGCGCAGACTCCCTGTCTCCAATTAGTTTCACTAGCATGTTTTGGCTATAGATTCCATTAAGTAAAAATGAAACCCTGCTGTTAAAGGTTCCTGGTCCAACCCCAAACAAGAAATATTTAATATCATTTGAGAAGATAGCTAAGTAATTATAATATAATGTGAGTTTTCTTGGCATTTCTCCTTCTTCAGAAAAATCTCCTGTTGATAGGGTTTCAAATGTCTTTTCCATTATGTTATAATTATAATTAAAGGTTTTGGCAGAGGAAAAGTATAAAATGCCCGCTGTTAAAAAGATCAATGGGATGATCTTAATTATTCTGGTCAGCCTAAACTGAAATAAAAAATAGAAGAGAAAAAACGAACAGACCATTAGAACCAGTGCTAATCCAAAAAAAGATAATATAAAAGAAACTAGAAAGAATAAGAGAAAAGGCAATGTAGACCAACGTGGTAAATTTTTGAATTTAATCAGGTAATATAAAAACATGATGCCATTTATTATTCCTAACCCATGAGCACCAATACCGTGTGTGCCATATAGGCCAATAAAGGCATCATCATTTCTATAAATGATGTATTGGACCATTCCAATTAGGTTATTAATAACCATCATAACCACAATAAACTTAAAGAACACTTTGTAATATTCCTGTCTTGATCTTTTAGTTTCAGCTGTTGTTGAAGTTAAGAGCAATATAAGTAGGGGAAAGATTATATATAGCGAAAAAAAGGTGTTAAACAAAATTGGCTGGTTGTTGATAATAAATGATAAGGGTATAGTCCCAATACTAATTAATAATAACAACAAAACTCTCCAGGAAATCCTTAAGCTCAGAACACCTATTAATGCTAAAATAATTATTGGATAGATTATTACAAGGCCTGTCCTTAAAAATGTAAGTAAGCCTATTGTCAAAAAAACAAGAAAGGTGATTACAAGATTTTGTTTATTGATCACTAAATGTTTTATAAATTATTCAAAATATTAGATTTCATACTTTTGTAGCCAACAAGAAACAATATGCATATTGCTATTGCTAATAACATTCTTATGATTATAACCTGGTTAAATACTAAAGTTAAACCTAAAAGCAATAGTCCTATAGTAATAATAGTAGCAACCTTCATAATTGGGAATCCTATATAGTAAATTCTTTCAGTAGTATACCACGAAGAGATAAACATAAATAAATTTGCTAATAGCAAGCTTAAAGGAACTCCTATTAATCCCCATTTTGGGACCATTAATAATAGGAGTATAATATTTACTAGAAAGCTAGATAACCCAAGTACAGAATTAAATATTGTTTTTTTTGTAATAGCCGGACCTATCAGTACAATTTGTATAAGAATATTAAATCCTAATGCAAAGAAAAGCATAGAAGTTAAAGGTATTCCAGCATTATATGACGAAGCAATAATGAAAAAATATATTTCTTTGGTAAAAAGGGCGCATATTGAGCATAGAGACATTACCAAGAGTGTGCAAATAACCAGCACATTGCCAAATAGTTGTTTGTGCCCTTCTTTTTTTAGATTTTCAAATAGAAAAGGCCCCCAACTCATTCTAAATGCTTCTTCACCAAGTTTAAAAACCCCAGCAATTTTTATAGCAACAGAAAAGATACCTATTTCAGTAAGAGTTAAATATGAAAGCATTACAAACCTATTTGCATAGGTGTTTGCCCATGAACCTAAAATTCCTGGAAGTTGAGGAATGCAATAATGAAAAAGACTATTTAAAGCCTGGCCTGAGATTTCAAGTTTCAGTAAAGACTTCTTTAATAAATAGATAATCATAAAAAATACGGGCACTAGAAATCCAAACATTATACCCCAAAATGCTCCCTCAACTCCATAACCTCTTGCTAATACTAACCAAAGTGAAATGATTATTGTAAATATAAGTTGTAGGCTTGTAAATAATAAGTAAGAAATAGGCTCTTTATTACATCGTATTATTACTGTACAATACGAGAAGATATTAGAAATGGGGATCGTGAACAAGGCTATTGTCAAGATTTTAGAATAGTTGCCAGTATCAAATATAATTGTCGATATATAATTAGAAAACAATGATGTTATAAAAGCTAATAAGATCGATATTATGGAAATAAACCAAAACCCAGTAGAAATCCATGAGCTTCTTTGATTTTCACTTATTTCAAAATAATACCTTAAAATGCCTGATTCTATTTGGAGCATACCCATAATGGCAATAAAAATAGTGACTGTAGCAATCAGGTCAATAACAGCATAGTCTTCAGGTGGAAACACATTAGTGTAAACAGGAATCAAAAAAAGCATTATTGACTTGCTGATGCCTGAAGCTATCCCATAGAGAATAATTGATTTACCTAATTCTTTAAGCATCTTTTGAAACCTTGTAAAGAGTAATGTCAGTTAAGTCTACCACCATTTTATATTTTTTGATATTCAATGAAATTGGATCATTTGGGACTATTGCTAATTTGTCTAAAACAAGGAAATCGATTTTGAAGACTACAGCAATTTGATCAAGCATATCTAACTTGATATATTGGTCAGTTGTATAAATATCATTGAAGTGAAATGGACCAATTTTTTCAGAATATGGCCATCCAAAAAACACCCTTCTCAGATCAGATATTAGCAGTTTTGAAATTTGGTTATTATTACTAAGTAGACGGATTTCACCATCCTCTTTTTCAAGGATACTATTAACCTTGGCTAAATCACTAAAGAATCCAGGCATTTGACTGTCTTTAACTCTTTTGCGCATCGCAATGAATTGTATAAAGTTAAATAGGAAACAGAAGGTAAGGATACCAGGTAAAAGGATACCTTGTCCTTTAAAAACAATTACAGCTAAAGGAGCTACTAATCCCATAGAAAACTCAACATATCTTTCTGGCTCACCGAGAAACCTTGTTAACCTAAAAGATGTTAAAAGAAATAGAATAAGCATAGAAATTAAAATGGCAAAAAGTGAAATTAAAGTTTTGTCTTGAAATACTGCTTGATCAATTCCAACCAGCCCAGTATAGACTAAAAGCAATGGAATACAAAACGGGAGGCTGAATCCCAGGACAAGTATTGGGTTGTCATAAAAATATAATAATCCCTTTTTTACTTGCCCTTTATGTTTAAAACCATTAAAGATGATTTTCCAAAAATCCCACACAAAATCTCTCCAAATACTATATCTTTTACTTAAAAGAATGTTTTTAGCAAGGTATTTAAAGTAAAAATATTTAAACCTAATTTGTCCTTTTAGATACATTGTTGCATAGCCGGGCATTAACATATAAAACACCAATAAAGAACCTAAAAGAGGTATTCCGATTACCCAGCTCTTAAAGAAAAGCATAAGAATCGGCATACTAAATAATTTCATTTGCATAGCCATTTGGCTGGTTACTAGAGTCAAAAGTGAAGCCAGGCCTGCAAGAACCAGGTATACAATAGATCCTTGAAGATTATAAAGGACTATTAAATAAAGATAGATACTGCCAAACAATAGACCAATCCCTCTTGTACTAACACCTGTATTCCTTGCGTTGTTAATATTAAAATTGAAAGGATTAAGGAGGTAAACCAGGCCAGACCAGAAAATAAATTCTTTCTCAGATACTATAGAATTATCTATATAAGGGTAGATTTGTTTTAAAAATAGAACAAAAGCCAGAGTTACAAGAAAATGAAAGACGACAAACAGGTAGCGAAAAACAATTCCTTGACTTCTTTTTCCAATAAACGATAAAATCCAATAAAGGAATTGAGGATAAATCATGTCATCACAGAATAAAAAGGATTTACTCTTTCTAATAAAATGGTGACGATTTAACCGTATTTGTTCTATTATATTAAGCTGAATGGTGTTGTCTGACCCTATAAAAGTCTTGTTAACAAAGAAGATAGGAATTACTGTTGCAAGTACTATAATTATACCAAATAACAATAAATCCATTCTATATATTCAGTGATTATAATCGGAGATTAATTATTGTTCCTTAACCTAAAGAAAATATTTTTTCTCCATTTATCCACAACATGAACTTCTTTTTCAATTAGAATCCCATTGCATTCTTCAAATAAACCTTCAAAATATTCTTCAGTATATCTCTTATAATGAAAAGGATTTTCTGCACCATCAGGTATTTCAAGACTTTTATACCACTCTGGACTTTCCGTAGGAGGAGGTGCTTCATCTGATTTTACTCCCAGCCAAATACATAAATACCCCTCTTTTTTGGTGACTCTCAATGCCTCTCTTATACCAGCTTTTACATCCACATAATGTAAAATGGAAGTTCCCGATATTGTAATATCAAAAAGTCCGTCCTTAAATGGAAGATGTTCACCCATAGCCTGGATAAAGTTATGTTCTTTGGGTTGCTCTCCAATAAGTACATCGATGCCAAAATACTTTACATCTTCTTTCCGCTTGAACTTAATATAAGAAGGTACTGGATGAGGGCCACATCCAATATCCAGGACCTCTCCATGGTATTTGCAAAAATCTCCAAAAAGAAGGGCATCGGGCCTTGCATTATAGCTAACATTTTTGCTTGGATCCTTATCATATGATATAACAAAATTCTTTATAAGTTTCTGGAAACTAAGCCATTCTTCCTCGTTATATAAAGGAGAACGATTAGGTAAAAAATTCCAAAAACCGTGCTCCTTGTTTTTGTGAAATTCGCAACCATCATTATCAGCTAATAAATTTTCATTCTTCTGGATAAGACTGCTTTTTGTTATAGGTGAAACAAAATAATCTATTGGTATATCATACATGCTATTATAATTTTGATGGTTATTGTTTTATGGCAATTACAGTAAATCCTGCTTCTTGTTCATTTAAATATTCAATCTTCAATCCTGAATTCTTACAATAACTCTTAATCTCTTCTTTTGTATGCCTGTGACAGTTTAATGGTCTGTACCAATCAAAATTGATTAAGTTCATTTCTTCAATTGAGAACTCTGGTCTATAGAATGCCTTGAACAAATTCCAATAAAAGAATCGTTGTAAGTTGATGCTTCCCTTTTTAATTCCTAGATAAGGGATGTCTTCTGGAACTTCAATATCAATATTGAGGTCACCGATTGCTTTACCTAACTTTGTCAAGGGCCTTAAAGTTTCCCAAGCATCCTTGTCACTTAACGGCTGAATGGCTTTCCTTATATGATCATCACAAAACTCTCTTATTACAGCTTTCTTAGCATAAACATAAAACATAAACCTTCCACCAGATTTGAGCTTTTTAGAAAGATACTTTATTGAATCTTCTGTACTGTCTGTATGATGCAATACACCTTCCGAGAAAATTATATCAACGGATTTGTCTTCAATTGGAAGATCTAATAAATCAACTTTAATAAAATCTCCTGGAATACCTGCATTATTAAATTTCTCTTTGCCTATTTCTACTGCATCGGAGATGTCAACACCAAGGTAATAATTGTTTTTCAGAAGCTCCCCCCAAAAAATTAATGCAGCATAACCAGATCCACACCCAGCGTCTAAAATAATTTTTTTCCCTCCTGCCAACCACTCCTTTAATTTAGATGGATCATTGTTACAGTATTTTTCAAACATCCATTTTCTTCGTACCTCGGCATGTTCCTCTGATTCATAAGCTTCCTGCTGAGACCATTCATATGCAAACGCTTGCTGTGTTTGTTCTTGAGTAATAGACAGTTTTTTTTTGTTTAGCTCTTCTATTTTCTGTTCGTCAATATTTAACAATGAAATAGCTGTTGACATAATTAAATTAGTTTGATTAATTATCTATTATGTTTTGTCCTTCTAGAAATAATTTACACCATAGTTCAAAATTCATTAGAGACCAAATCAATAGTCTGTGGTTAACACCTTTGTTAATATGTTCATTTAAAACATTACTTACAAATTTCTGGTCAATATACTCTCGGTATAGCGCTTTTTTGTTTAAGAGTAATTCTTTTACATAATCAGCGTTTTCATCTCTGTACCAAGATTCATCAGGTGCAGAGAAGCCTTGTTTTTGGCGTTTAATTATTTCTTTTGGCAAAAATTCCATCATTGCTTTTCTCAAAACATTTTTACCATCATCATAATTCGTGTAGAACTTTTTTCTTTTTTTTAAATCATTTTCATCTAAACGCTTCATTTTTCCAAGGTTAGCTAATTTGTGCTTTATGGGAATTTTCTGCGCAAAATTTACAAGTTCGTTGTCTAAAAATGGAAACCTTTCTTCCAATCCATTGGCCATAGAAAGTTTGTCGCCAACGAGCAATAATCCTGGTAAAAATGTTTTGATCTCAAAATATAAACTGTTATTGATGTGCTGTTCAGGTGTTTCATATTTAAGCTTTGAGTTAAATGTAAAGACTCTTTCAAAAACTCGTTTAGGTTCAGCAAAATCCATGTGTTTACCTGCGAAACGGGTAAAAAGTTTCTTCCTCTTCTCTATAGTAACCAACCGTTGCCAGAAGTCATAATAATTGTTAAAGAATTCTTTTTGATTTAAAGAGTCAAAGACTCGGTAGTATCTCCATGGATAACCACCATACAATTCATCGCCTCCCGTACCTTGTAAACAAACTTTAACAAATTTAGAAGCCAATCTGCTTATATAGTAATTAGGATAGCTCATCCCCACTCGCAGATCTTCTAAATGCCAAACCACTCTTGGCAATGACCATCGGATATCACCTGAATTGATTACCTGTTCATAATGCTCAGTTTTAAAAATACTTGCCATTAATTCAGCATCGCGGCGTTCATCATAGTTTGCTTCTACACCTGTGACCCTCGACATATCAAATCCTGCTGTAAAAGTTGATAACCTGTCAATATGTTTGGAAGCCAATGAAGTTATAGATCCGGAATCCATTCCCCCAGATAAATAGCTTCCTACTGGAACGTCTGATACCATTTGTCTTGCCACGGCATTCTCCATCAATCTTTTAGTCTCTTCCTTGGCATCATTAAAGGTCATTTTATTGTCTGGTTTTGTAAAATCATAGTCCCACCATGACCGATGCCTGATTTCAGGAGAATCGATACTTATACTAACGGTATTCGCAGGAGGAAGCATGTAAACACCTTCAAAGAGTGTATGGTATTTGAAAAGATTCTGAAAGGTGAAGTATTCATTTAAAGCTTCTAAGTTCAAATTTACCTTGAACTTTGGATGTTTCATCATTGCTTTAATTTCTGAAGAGAAAACCAAGGTTGTTCCAGAATGCCAATAATAAAGGGGCTTTACTCCAAATCGGTCTCTGCTAAGGTAAAGTGTTTTCTTCTGTATATTCCAAGCAGCTATAGCAAACATGCCATCAAGTCTTTCAAAAAAATCCTCTCCATACTCTGCAAGTCCTTCAGTAATTACTTCTGTGTCTGATGTAGTTAAGAATGTGTGGCCTAGAGCTTTTAACTCCATTTTCAGTTCTTGAAAATTGTAAATACATCCGTTAAAGACTATTACCCATTGCTTATTTCGTGATATCATAGGTTGGCTTGCCCTTGGAGAGGGGTCAATGATAGCCAATCGCTTGTGGCCTAAACCAATGTTGTTTTTAACATAAAATCCTTCTCCATCTGGGCCTCGATGTGCGATGGCCTCAGCCATAGCTTTGACCATTAAACGAGATACGGGCTTTCTATCTAAATTAAAGGTACCGACAATGCCACACATTTAGCCAATTGATTTTAAAGTCTCGACAACATACACAAAATCTTCTTCATTCATCCGATTGTGTAGGGGGATGGCCATAGAGCAATCATTTGCCGTTTTGGCATTTGGATAGTCGTCTGGGGATAAACCATATTTTTCTTTATAATAATTAAGCATATGGACTGCATGAGTGCCAGGTCTCGTACTTATACCCTTTGCTTGAAGGATTTCCATTATCTCATTTCTTAGATGAGGTGATTTGGATTCATCAATAAGCAGAACATAAGATTGCCATCCATGATTATAATTATTATCTACTTGTGGAGTTGCAATCCATTCAATTGCAGAAAGTTCATGTTCATAGTATTCAGCCCATTTCTTCCGTTCGTTTATAAAAATATCTAGCTTTTTTAATTGCTCAACTCCAATAGCACCCTGAAGATCTGTCATTCTATAATTGAACCCCAGAATATTAAAATCAGGAAGAATAAAGGGTTTTGGACCATGATGACGCTGTTCTTCAGAAACAGCTGCGCCATGATTTCTTAGCATGTCTATTTTTTCAGCATAATTAGAATTGTTAGTTGTTACCATTCCTCCTTCTCCTGTAGTTATTGATTTTCTGGGATGAAATGAGAAACAACCAAAATCACCCAATCCACCTGCAGGGATACCCTTATAACTGGCTCCAGCAGCACAGGCTGCATCTTCAATTAATGGAATTCCATTAGCTACTTCCTTAATTTCGTCCATATTAGCACATAGACCAAATAAGTGTACAGGAATAATTGCTTTAGTTTTATCTGTGATCCTATGGCCTATATCTTTAGGATCTATATTAAATGTACTTAGTTCAATATCCGTAAAAATAGGTGTTGCGCCACAGTATAAAACCACATTTGCAGTTGCTATCCATGTAAAGGCAGGCACAATAACCTCATCACCTTCCTTAATGTTTAGGGCTATAAGTGCTAAATGTAATGCGGTTGTTGCACTCGTACAGGCAAGAGCGTGTTTTACATTATGTCTTTCTGCAAATGAAGTCTCAAACTCCTTTACTTTTGGACCCTGGGTTACCCATCCGCTATTCAAGGGCTCTTTTAAAGATTGCCATTCATCTTCTCCAAGGACAGGTTGAGAGATATAAATATTTCTTTTCACAATCTTCAGTTATAATAAGTAATTAAAATTTTATAGCAAGTATAAACTTTTGTTAACATCGGGATTGTCCTTCATTCATAAATCCAAGGCATATGAAAATATTATATTTGCGCAAATATAGTTTTAAGATATGAAATCCTTTGCTTTTTGGTCCATTTTATGCCTGTTTTATGCCTGTACTTTGGATAACAATTTAAAAACTATCGATAGCCCAAATGCTCCTATAAAGGTTTTAATAAATAAACCCGAACTTGAGAAGTTACAATTAAAGAGGACCGAAGCGTTAAATGTCGGCAAGCTATTTAAAGGGAAAAACGATTGGGTAAGTGCTTTAATTACACATGAGGACAAATCTATTAGAGCTAAGGTAAGACTAAAAGGAGACCTTAGTGATCATTGGCGTCATGAAAAAGAATGGTCACTTAAAGTAAAACTTGATGGTGATAAGAGTATATATGGAATGAACAGGTTTGCCTTGCAACGACCATCAACAAGAGGGTTTTTAAATGAATGGTATCTTCATAAACTCCTTTCATCTGCTGGATTAATTGCATTGAAATACGATTTTATAGAAATTTCGATTAATGGTGATCTGCTGCCAGTTTATGCAATTGAAGAAAATATTCATAAGAACCTTCCGAATAGGCACAATAGAGGAAAAGGTGTCTTGTTTAAATTTAATGGTGACTTCTATTGGAGGCACAAGCCTGGTTTGGCTACTAGTTTTTATGGTGCCAGAATAACTCCATTTCAAGAGAAAAAGGTTAAAAAGGATCAAGTCTTGTTAAATT
>DTSC01000299.1 GCA_012965625.1 Flavobacteriales bacterium
CGTTTGCTTTTGCTTTTGCTTTTGTCGTTGCTGTTTCATTTTATTTTGCGTTTGATTTTTGCGTTTTCTTTTGCCGTGGCTTTTATGATCACTTCACCATGACTGATGCCCTGCACCAGTGCTGCTGACCATTCTCAGATCCATTGGCTGTTGGAAATAATTATATCCAATTTGTGTGTTTTGATAAATATAAATTTGTACTTGTGACTAATGATCATCTGATTTCAGTTTTCAATCCATAAAACTTATCTTTTTATTTTCCTGTTCTACATCAGTGATATGAGCAATAATTACAAGCAACACGATAGGAATCCACCAAGTTTTAAATAATGGTGGCATCGAATTGATGGGGTTTAATATAAGAAGGAACGAGATGAACCAAGGATAACGTCTTAAGTCAAGCCCTCTTATTGAGCGAATAGTCAAAGTAAACATAAAAACAATTAAACCCACAAGAAACAGAATGCCAACAGAACCTGTTTCAGCAAATACAGTAATCCATGGGTGATGTGCATGAAGAGTCCATGTCTTTTTAGTTCTAAATCGATATCCACTTAAGCGATATTCTTGATAAGCAGATTCATACGCTTTTGCACCAACTCCCGTAATTGGATTTTTGGACCCCATGTTCAATCCTGTTTCATACAGGTTTATTCTTCCAGATAATTTACTGTTCCAACCATCATGATCTGATGGAATTGAAATAAATTGATTAAATCTTTTTTGCATATATGGAGATGTATTTATCGCAATAACTGAGCTAATTAAAAGTGATGGTATAACCAAGAATAAAGCTAATTTCCATAGACGCCTATCCCACAAGAAAAATAAAGACAATGCTAGAAGTAATGTAATCCATTCTGTTCTTTTGCCTGTTAGCATGATTATAAAAGCAAGCAAAGTAATATAGATCAGAATCACGGCTTTGCCATATCTACTTAACCATACTAAAACAACGGGCAAGGTTACTGTTAACAACGTGCCCATGTGTGCAGAGCCATTGAAGGGGCCTGTTACTTTTATTTTTTCAATGGACCCCAACTTTGAAATCACTAGTGGAATACCAAACACATCGTGTCCAGAGAAATATTGTAAACATGAATCAAGTAACCAGAAAATTGAAGTGCATACTATGATAAAAACAACAATATTTTTTGCTCTCACGTTGCTAAGCAAGGAATAAATACTGACTCCCGCTAAATATAATACAGGCACTCCTAAAATAAATTTCGTGGTTTCTTCTATGTCATGTGTGTTGAAAATTGAAAGAACCCCAGGGATACATAGCAACCCAATACAGACAGCACATTGCTTGAACCCTATTCTGCAATCTTTTTTATGTATTATTAATATCAATACGCCGACGAATGCCAGTGCAAAAACTGCAACTCGTTGATCAAATGCTTCAAAAGGTTGCAACACAAATAACATTGACACAAGGATAGAAACGGTTTTTTCCTGCCAAGTCAGGGTGTTATAAATTGCAAGAGGATGGGTAGTCAAATCTTTGTCATACCTTATATATTCCAATGGTCTTGTCACACATCAAGTTCAAAGTAAAAGAATTATTTTCCACAGGGGATGGTGGCGTAAGAAACCATTTTTGTACTTTCAAGATAGCTTCGCCTAAATTTCCTACTGTAATTGCACCTTCGGGAAAAAGTCCTTCTAGTTGTTCTTTTACACCGCCGTGATTGTAACCGATCACAGGAGTACCCAAACTTAGTGCTTCGATAGTTGTTCTTCCAAAAGCTTCTGGTTCAGTTGAAAGCGAGAAAACAATATCGGAAATCGACAGAATTTCTTTAAGGTCGGCTCGGTGTCCAACCATTGTAATTTGTTGGTGTAATCCACGGTCATCAATTGCTGACTGTAATTCTCTCACGTATTCTTGCTTTTTTGGATGTGCACCACCCACAATAACTCCGTGTACATCTTGGCCTTCTTTAACAAGGGCATCAATAAGTTCAATAAAATCTTCTTGGCCTTTCCAGCGAGTGAGACGTGCGGGAAGCGTGAGCAATTGTGTATCTCGCATTTGTGGAAATTCATCAAACAACTTACTTTTCCATTCTTCACTTGGTGAAAAGTCTGGTGTATATTCAGTGGTATCTACACCTCTGTGAATAACTTCAATTTTATTTTCGTCAACAAACGGATAGTTATTGACAATGTAATCTTGAATCATGTTAGATACTGCGATGATTCGTTCGCCGCGCAACATCACACTGCTGTACTTTCCAACGGTATATGGTCCATGAACTGTCGTCACTAAACTGGGTCGAGTGTTCTGAGGTAGCTTTTTCCAAGCCAAGTATCCAATCCAAGCCGGTAGGCGAGAGCGAAGATGCAAAATATCTGGCTGGGTCTCATGCAGAAATTTTCTCACTTTCTTAATGTAACGAAGCGTCAGGAGCGATTTTTTCCCA
>DTSC01000300.1 GCA_012965625.1 Flavobacteriales bacterium
TTTCCATGGCCTCTCTTAAGTCTTCATAATCCTCAGTATCAACTGGGTAAATCCCAGCAAAAACCATTGGCTTTACATCTTCAAATCCCTGAACCACGGCCAAACAAGGCTTATCAACGTGAGTGATGGTATCCCCTACCTTTACTTCTTTCGCTTTTTTAATCCCTGAAATAAGGTAACCAACATCTCCGGTTGATATCTTCTTCTTTTTAATGGTATCAAGTTTTAAGATACCTACCTCATCAGCGTAATACTCTTTACCAGTAGCAATAAATTTAACAAAGTCTCCTTGTTTAATCTCTCCGTTAATAACTTTAAAGTACGCAAGTATTCCCCTGAAAGGATTAAAAACAGAATCAAAGATCAAGGCCTGCAATGGGCTGTTTCTATCTCCAGAAGGGGGGGGCACTTTTTCTATGATTGCAGTTAATATATCATCCACCCCCATGCCCGTTTTTCCACTTGCCTTAATAATATCAGTTTCAACACATCCAATTAAATCGACAATCTGTTCAGTAACTTCTTCAGGCATTGCAGAGCTAAGGTCCATCTTATTCAGTACGGGAATAATCTCTAGGCCACTATCTAATGCAAGGTATAAGTTTGAAATCGTCTGGGCCTGAATTCCCTGGACAGCATCAACGATAAGCAGCGCTCCTTCACAGGCTGCAATTGACCTGGAAACCTCATAGGAAAAATCAACATGGCCGGGCGTATCAATTAAATTCAGGGTGTAGTCTTTACCTGCTGACTTATAGTCCATCTGGATAGCATGGCTTTTAATGGTAATGCCACGCTCCCTTTCAAGGTCCATATTATCCAATATCTGCTCTTGAAGTTGCTTACCCGAAATTGTCCCTGTTCGTTCTAATAAACGGTCGGCAAGAGTGCTTTTGCCATGATCAATGTGAGCAATAATACAGAAGTTTCTAACGTTTTCCATCTGAAAGCGAAATTACATTATTTATCCTGTTTTCTGATTAGGGTTGAGCTTTTAATTTAATGTATTTGTACAAGGACAAACTTTGTTTTCTATGAATTTCCTGATCAATAGTCTTAGCTTTACAAATCGGATGATTCCTAATAAAAAGATATTACTTTATGATTAAATTAGCACTTTCATATAAATGACACCATTTAGACACATGAAATGAGAGCCCCTCTTTTATTAGTAATATTGACTTTTCTTTGCTCTTTTCAATTATTTGAAAAAGCAAAAGCAAACCATATTGCGGCAGTAAACATCACCTATGTAGGATTGGATGATTGGAGCTATATTGTTACGGTAAGAATATACAGGGACTGCAGAGAAGGACAATTTGTCCAACCTTCAATAATTATTAAATGTGAATCTACCCTGGGTGACACACTATTTTCACAAAGCATTCCAATTATTACTGGCGACTTTAGTGGCGATAATTATACTGGAAACTTTATCAAATTACCATGTTTAGGGATAGACAGTTGTGAGTCACCTCCTGGCTATGCGGTGGAAGAATTTGAGTATCAGGATACCATTACATTACCTGCACTACAGGATGATTGGATTGTTAGCTATGAAACCCTAGGTAATAGAAATGCCAACGATGTAATTGTTGATGCTACCACCAAGCCTATATTTGTAAGTGCTTTAATAAACAACCTGGATGCCCCAGGAAACAGCTCTCCAAACTTAGAAAAGGCGCCCGTAGCTATATTCTGTGTGAACAGACAGTTCTTCTTCGATCAGGGAGCCATTGAACCAGATGGTGATTCCCTGGTATATTCTTTAGCACAAGCACAAGGAGATTCAGGGGGATTTCTGGCATATAATCCACCATATGATTTCCAAACACCTTTTGATGTGTCAAGCCCACCTTTAATTATGGATCCAATAAATGGAGTCATCTCTTTTACCCCAATTGGCCCTAGCATTACCTCGGTAATATGTGTTCTAATTGAAGAATATGATACTAATGGTACTTTAATAGGATCGGTCAAGAATGATATGCAGGTATTTATAAATGACAGCTGCGTGGCAGACACATTGAATTTTCTTGGTGACACTACGATGCCAACTGGAAATCATCCAGCAATTACTGTTTTTTGTGATACTAATAAACTGTTTATCCATTTTGATAATCCAATACAGTGTGAAACCATTAGTTTAGATGGTTCAGATTTTATATTAACTGTGCCAATTGGTGGCACACTCCTTATTGATTCAATAGGTAAACCGACTTGTATAGGCGGGTTAATAGATAGTATCGTGCTTTATTTGTCTGAAACCATGAGATTTAACGGTTCTTATTATCTATACGACACCATCGGCTCTGATGGAACACCAATCCTCAGTGAATGCGGATTGGTTTTGAATGACACTTTAGAGGTTATTTTAAATAATTGTGTTAAGGCTACAGTTGACCTTATGAATGTTACTGTAGTAA
>DTSC01000301.1 GCA_012965625.1 Flavobacteriales bacterium
CAATTTCAAAAACATAAGTCTCAATTGGGGCAAAAGGATCTCCTGTAGAAGCTTTCAGGGAGGTCAACGGCTCTGGTATCACAGCATGTTCATATGGATAAATCGGTCTAATGTCGTCCGTTATTATCCATAAAGAATAAGCTGGAATATCATTGTTAAAATCACTTATTTCATCAATATAATGATCTGCATCAATTTTGATTTCAAATTTATTTAAACCAACTCCATTAGCTATATCAACAGGGAGCCTGAGAGTGAGCGTGTCCTTATAGTGTGGAGCTGAAAAGTACAAGTAATATATTGGGTCTTCAGAAACATTTGACTCTGGAGGAAACATTCGTTTGACAGTTAAAGTCAGCTCTTCATTTACTGCCATTCCAATATTGGTAACGATCATATTAAGGTCAAAGCTGTCTAAATCAGCAGAGATGTCCTGTGGGTTTGTATAAACATCAGGATTTGTAATTGTGTAATCTGGCAATTTATGTGTATTTAGTACAACTGCCGGATCACCATGCAGGGTCATCTGAAGGCAGACATTCTTGTTAATTGTTTGTTGTTGAACTTCACTGATAGTGCTTATCATGCACTTTCCAATACTTGATCCATACATGCTCTGCCCTAGCTTTCTATAGAAACTCTCAGTATACACTTTCAAAGGATAACTCTCTCCGATGAGAATTGAAGCAAGAAATCCAATTACACCTCTTTCGTGGAGTGTCCAGTCTATACTGTTACTGAAAATGTCTATAGGCTGGTGAATATCTCCAACATAACAAGAATTGGCAAGTAAAAATGGATATTTTCCATCGTCGTTTGAATAAGCTCCGGGATCATCAATGTCCTGATCAAAACCAGATCCTGAAGCATGGCCAAAAAAGGTGATAAGGCTCACGCCATTATTGATTAGGTCAGTAATTAAATCTGAAATTGAATTCTGAATAGGCTCTGAAGAATTCTTGGAGAATGTATGAACATTACCACCATAAGAAGTATCTTCAATAATTTGCTCAAATTCTTTAAGATATCCCTTTATTGCTACATTTTCTAATCCTTCGGCACCAGCTAGATGGATAATTTGCTTTTTCCATTCTTGATCTGATTTTATTTGTGTAGCAAGGTTGGTCGTTTGATTTGCATCAAATTCGATTATCTTGTCCAAATACTTTTTTACTTCTTCCCAAGAAGATGCGGCAATCCTTCCGGTAGCAATTGCAGGTTCCCATGTCGTGCCAGCTAATCCTGCTGTAAGTAAATTGTCAGAAGGCGGATAGCCATAAGAGGGGACCAGGTTATTAGTATAATTAATCACATTATTTCTACAAGATACACTTTGGATGGATTTTCCTATCAGCAATAAATGTTGGGGTGGGGTAGACCAATTTTGGAGCGCATAATTACAAAATCCACGGATAGCCATTGGGTTTTTTTTGATGCCATAAGCAAATTGATCATACAATTCATCTATGTTAGCTAGCACCACATTGTAGCCACCTCCATCTACGCTTGTTCGATGGTTTCGATAATCATTAACATAATTATATCCTGAACCATCATTATAAAGCTTTTCATTTGAAATAATAAGATAAGCAGAATCAGGATCTATGCTGGTGTAGTCTGTGAATTTTGCTGTTCCCATTGATCCCACACCTTTGAGGTCAGTTATTGTGCTTATTGAAGCTTCAGAACTTAGATAACATTCTTTTTCACCATTAGAATTTGGAACAAGAGCTTGAACGATACCATTACTTATAATCGTTTTGATCCTTTTATGGTTGGTTAAATCAAATAACCAGCAAGGACTTGAAGTCGTAAAATTATCAATACTTAAAAATGATTTTGTAGAAACCTGGTCATCTAATACAGACATTTTGTAGGTGGAAGCTCCTCCAAGATCAAAGCTGTGGGCATATTTTACAGAGATATATCCTACTGTATTTCTGTCATTTTGTGCTTTTGGATTGAATAAAAAGCCAGTAGAAACACTTCCCAAATAGGTCAGCGGAATATTATAGCTAAGCTTGTTAACTTTAGTGCTATTATAGGTGTGGTTATTGGCAGGGCCGGATCCAATCGTAACATCAACATCATGATTATTGTTATTGACATCTTCGTTTGCTCCAATTAATACATATTTAGCTTCTGCGTCTGGACCCAAGCTATAAATGCCAGGTGTAGAAGTAAATAATGTGGTAGATATTGTGAAAGCAGACCTGAACCATCCCTCTCCTTCTGTAAACTCGGAGTCATATCCTCCTGTAGTAAAAGGGGTGATAGATTCTAATCCACCTTGGTTGTAGCTGCTATAATAGTCCTTCCTGGATTCATGAAGGAAGTAATCAGCTGGTACATATCCTGTAAAGTCAACATCATCCTCCACGCCAAGCCTATTAGTTTGTCCTGAGCTGGTCCAGGTTAAAAAATA
>DTSC01000302.1 GCA_012965625.1 Flavobacteriales bacterium
AGTTTTTTAATATAGTTGTCCTTAATCACTTCTGATTACTGTATTCCACATTGGGGTGTTAAATTACTATCTATTTTTAATAATATTAGCCATTTCAATAAAATAAATTTAACCTATAAAGGTCTTATAAGACATTCTTTGACAATAGGTAAATGAAATTTATCAATATTAACAAAATTTAATGAAAAAGTTAATAAATGCCTGAGATATCTAGAAAAAAAATAGAGAAAATAATTAAAGAAACTAAACTCTCCGATGGAAGAAACCTTATTGATGAAGGTTTAATAGAAGATATTGTCTGTAAAGACGGGCATGTCCAGATATCTATCTTTGCCAATCAAGAAAACTTTAAAATTTTAGACCCCCTCAGAAAACAAATAGAAAATGCTCTTATAAAGAGCGAAGGGATTTTATCAGCTACATGCGTTTTAACCAATATATCAAAGAATGAAAAGGTAGACGAAAAATCAGTTAAGACAAAAAAAGTGATAAAGTTCGAAGGAGTAAAGAAAATTATCGCTGTGGCAAGCGGTAAGGGAGGAGTAGGAAAATCTACGTTAGCTGTAAACCTCGCTTCATCATTAAATGATATGGGAAAGAAAGTCGGTTTGCTTGATGCTGATATTTATGGCCCTTCAATTCCACATATGTTTAACCTGAAAGGAAAACCTGATATTACGGTAGACAAAAAAATCGTTCCTTTTGATTTTAAAGGGATAAAAGTGATGTCTATAGGATTTCTTATTGATGAAGACCAACCTGTAATATGGAGAGGACCAATGGTGCATTCGGCCATAAAACAAATGGCTACGGATACGTTTTGGGGAGATCTAGACATTTTAATAGTTGATATGCCCCCTGGGACAGGAGATGCACAAATAACCGTTTCCCAGAATCTACCACTTGATGGAGCCATTATTATTTCCACACCTCAACCAGTAGCGCTGAATGACGCTAAAAAGGCTATTGGAATGTTTAATAAAGTTAATATTAGAATCTTAGGCATAGTTGAAAATATGTCTTACTTCCTACTCCCAGATGGTCAAAGGGAGGACATTTTTGGAAAAGATGGTGCCAAGGACTTAGCTGAAAATATAAATATAAATTTCCTTGGGTCTATACCGCTGGACAAAGAAATTAGAATTAATTCTGATCAAGGAGATCCTACAAACCTTAAAAAAGATTATTTTGATAAGATAGCAAGTAAATTAATAGGTTTAGCTGAGTTTTTGTGAAGTAACAAAAAAACCTTTGGCTGGTTTTTGGGATTTTATAAAATATTATAGATTTTTTATTAAAAATTAAGTTTATGACCGGCTACATCCCAATCAGTTTTTACTAATCTACCTGTTGAAGATAATGTTATAAAAGCCGTCTTTAAGTCATCTCCCCCAAAACAAATGTTAGTTGTTAACATATCATCCGTCTCAAAGAATTCATATTTAGACTTATCAGGTGATATTCTTGTGATGCCTGCCTTAAAAATGGTTGCAACATTTATCCATCCTTCAGAATCTACAGCTAAAGAGTCAAATAAAACTAATTCTGATGAGCCGTGAATAAAATGCACCCCGCTATGAATTCCAAAAGATTTTGGACCCTTAATAACTCCAGGCTCAGAAATCGGATAACCCCATAATCTTCCTGGTGTCGTATCGGCAACATAAACAACATCTTCATTAGGAGATAAGCCAACACCATTAGGGCTTTCAATTGGGAAAACAACTTCTTTGATAAATGAACCGTCAATTTTTGCATAAAATAATGCTCCCTGGTCTTTTTGTCTGCCATAGGTTTTACCTAAATCCGTGAACCAAAAACCTCCTTGCTTATCAAATACAATATCATTAGGCCCCTTTAATGGATTACCATCACATTCGGTGTATATAACCTCAGATAATCCTGTTTTGAGATCAACTTTTTCGATTCTTCCTCCAGAATAATCTTTACCTTGACCTCCAGGAATTAAAAGGCCATCAATATCATGCCACTCAAAACCACCATTATTACAGACATAAACACACCCATCGGGGCCGACAGCAGCTCCATTTGGCCCACCCCCCAATTCAGCAATAATGTCTTTTGATCCATCCACATTAATTCTTGTTAAAGTGCCCCTAGCAATCTCGACTAATATTATTGAACCGTCAGGCATAAATATAGGGCCTTCTGGAAAAAGAAGATTATCGGTTAACTCTTCGTACGTCTTTTTCATAAAATCACCCTATCTATTTTTCTCATATATTACTAATGAATGATAAGCGCTGTCACCTTCATTCTTTGCTTTTGGCTCTCTACTAATCTCTTTGTACAAATTAAAGTCTATTGAAGGGAAAAAGGCATCACCAATAGGCTCCAAATCTACTTCGGTAATATATATTTTATCAGCCTTATCCATATATTCTTTGTAGATATGCCCACCAG
>DTSC01000303.1:0-692 GCA_012965625.1 Flavobacteriales bacterium
TATCTCTGGGCTTGTACTAAAATTGCAGCCCATTTTAATGCTCTACAAGAATTTAATTAATGCGCATACTACTTTTACTTCTGTGGGTTTTCTTGGTTCTTATTCATGTTCCGTTATTTTATTTGGGCTGGGTTCCCTTTTGGGTTCTTATAAGATCTGATTACTTCAAGCGAGCAGTTAATATAATCTTTGTAAAGCTCAGTAAGCTCCTGCGTTTCATCTTTCATCTTATTAAGATTGTGGGTCTTGGGGTAAACGTAAAATCTTCCCGCTTTTTCGTCAATATTCTCTAAGGCAATCCAGCATCCTAGCATACGACCATCTTCGGAATCGAAGTAGTGGCTATCTTCATGTGGTGCAGTACCCATACTAGTATGGTAAAATACACTTTGTATTAAAATTGGCTCTGCTTCTAAAAGATCATTGATTGTGTTTTGAACAGATGCAGAACCTAAGGCATTTAAAGCAAGACGCTGGAATTTTGGGAACCTAGCGCTCTTCAAATCTTGAATTTGAAGAATAGGGTTCGTCATCATTCCAGATTCTGAGAGTTGGTGTTTTTCCTTTTTTGCAGATGTGGATCGCAGCAGTACTCCTGTATATGGCAAGATTTCATTATTAAATGCTGCAACTATGCTATTACATAAGTCAACAGAAATGAGTTCTTCACATATAATAAACCCTTCCTTATT
>DTSC01000303.1:730-1887 GCA_012965625.1 Flavobacteriales bacterium
AAGGCCTGCTTGCGGAGTTCATTATTATCTATTCTAATGATAACAAACATAACTATAAATGATCTCTCTTTTTGATTATCTCCGACGTGGTTTTGTTATTTGTTAAGTAAGCGTGTAACCTCTTTGCATAGTTCCGATGAGCAAAGGCATTTGGATGGCCGTCCTTTTCATGGAGACGATAAATACTATTCTTGTTAAGGTTTAATGAAATGTCTACATTTTGAATGTCCTGTGATTTGCAATATAATAGCATTTCTTTGGTTTCTTGGTGATCACTTATACCAGCCACTATAAATGGAGCATGGATCTTATCACAAATCCTTTTTATTTCGGATATAATCTTCTTAGAAGCTTTTTGGCTTTCACTTCTCCTTTCATCCCAGTTATTGTATGTGTTTTCTAAATAATTTACAAGAGCGGAATAGCGTCTTAAAGGCCACTCAGTGTAAAATGAATCATATGGCCGATAATGAACCTTAATTTGCCCCTCTTGTTTCGCATCTATATAGGGGGCAGTAGCATTTTCGATAAATCCTTTGTTTAAAATATTGGAAAACCGAATAATTGTTTCTCGGCTCTTCCTAGGCAAGGTATTGGTGTTGTCATGGTAAAAGGAATAACCCAATATCACTGCTTTTGGGATGGTGTTCTGAGCAATTAAACTCTTTAGTTTTAGATACGCGTGAATTGGGCCATATCCGGGAACTCCGTAGTTTATAATATCAATATCAGGGCACTTCTTTTGTAAAAGCCAAGAAAATGTAGTCGAATCGTTTACCCCAAAGCCATAGGTATAAGATGCTCCAAAAATTGCCAAAGCACTTTTGTTTTTAATGTTGTCTAATGGTTGGGCTATTCTAGTCGAGTCATTAGAGTGTGTTGGCTTGAATACTAATGAGTCGAGGAGTGGAAGAATAAAATTATATTTACCTGGCTTGAGAGTATAGCCATATTTCAAGCTTGGCGAAAAAATAAATTCTGGCTCATATTTAACACTATGTAGTTTTGGTGTAAATGGAACGACTCCTTTTACTCTTAATACTAGCTCATAAACCGATAAAAAGAGCAAAATAATTATAACAAGAACTTTAAGTTTTGAATTCTTGCTTTTTTTAAGTTAAAAGAATTTGGTCTATATATATTTAAATAGATATTTT
>DTSC01000303.1:1897-2424 GCA_012965625.1 Flavobacteriales bacterium
CATCATTGCAAAGAACTTGAATAGGCATAAGCGATATATATATCATCGTGTGAAAGAGAGAGGTCAATATTGCAAATGAGTCCACTATAAAGCACTGAAGGGATATCAGTTATGTGATCTGATCTTATAGAAATGTCGTTAACGCAAAGAGATTGCTCTCTGGCGTAATCGGCAATAAACGATTTGCGGATTAACCTGCTCTGGCGTCCTGTATTTTCTGGCTTGATCTTGATCACCCTATAATTCGTTCTTTTTAATTCATTTGAATTGGTGGTCGCAATTGAATGAATATAGTTTGACAAATGAAAAGTTTTTACCCTAATCAAGTGGCCATTGTACCTTAAGCTGGTTTCCATAGCATTATTGAATCTGATCCTCAATGTGTCAATTTCGAGGGTAATTGGGCAAAAAGCCTTCTTGTAGCCCAATTTGACCATAGTCTTATAAGCACTTTCTTTAATTGTCCAAAATATTTGAGGCAGATCAGGATAATTGTTTTCATCGAGAAATGCCAATTCTTTCTCAGC
>DTSC01000304.1:0-7582 GCA_012965625.1 Flavobacteriales bacterium
TAAGGATGCCCATGTGCTGATAGAGGTGCACAATGTGCTGGGAGAAGTAATTGCTGTTCTGGCCAATGAAGAGCAGCAGGCAGGAGATCATCAATACTATTTTGGTGCTGTGGGAAAAGGATATGCCAACGGTGTATACCTTGTTAAGCTGACCGTAAATGGCGAATCCTATGTGAAAAGAATGGTCGAGTTGAAGTGATCACAGTTTGATAAACCAATGGAAAAACTGTCAGTTTTAATGAATCACAGTATTCTATAACTTGCAAATCATGAACTATGACAGTTCATACCCATTGTTGCTGGTTGCCTGGAATTTGTATGCAAAAACTGTGAAAAACCAAAAGAGCGGATTCTCGAAACAGAATCAAACACCCTAAAGTTGTTCTGGTTTTCCGGCTTCGGACCCCCAGCTTTAAGCATTGAACCTTTCTAACCTATCTTCACCCCTAAGTGTGAAACTATTTCCAACATTTTTCTAGAATTTTACGCAGAATTTTCAAACTACAGAAATAGAAATGAACAGATCAAAAGAACAGAAACCATTGAAAGAGAAGTTTCATTTGGTATTACAAGCAGGGCTGGTAGCCGCCATTGTACTATGCTTCATTGCGGCATTCATCATTATTTAAAGCAGATTATGTTAAAGTCATAATCTACCTTGGTTTATCTTAATAGGAAACCAGGAACATCGAACAATTAACTACATACCAATGATCAAGAAACTTCTTCTATCCATTGGGTTGCTTGCAACCTATATTACCGCATGCTCTATAGAAGTGAGCCTGCAAAAGGCAGTGAAAGTTGCACAAACTCAGTTGGCCATGTCAGGAAATACATCAAAAGCCGGGCTGCCGAACATTGCATTAGTTCATTCCAGTGAATACACTGACGATAGAGGGGGCAAGCATGTGGCCTACTATGTATTTGGCAGCGACAATGGTTTCGTGATCATAGCAGGCGATGACAAGGCTTTTCCAGTACTTGGCTATAGTTATGAGGGGACGTTCGATCTCCAGGAAGCTCCACCAGGCTTGATCAAACTGCTTTTTAATTACAAAAAGGAAATCAAGAAAATAGCCACGGATAATAATATTAATCCGACCTCTGGAATTATCCAACAATGGCATCATCTAGAAGCAGGCACTAACATTCAGGAAAAATTAAGCTCTGTGTCTCCGCTGCTTACCACAAAATGGAACCAGTCTCCCTATTACAATATGAATTGCCCAGACAATTCGCCAGCAGGATGTGTAGTAAGTGCAGCATCCCAGATCATGAAATACTACAACCATCCCAGTCAGGGAACCGGCAGTCATTCTTACTATCACAATGCTTATGGTACCCTATCAGCAAATTTTGGATCTACGACCTATAACTGGAGTAATATGCCTGATCAAATCAATATGGGCTCTTCTCAAACACAAAAGAAAGCAATTGCACAACTCATGTTTCATGTTGGAGTTGCTTTAGACATGAACTATAGCCCGAGTGGTAGTGGAGCATTTAGTCAGGAAGTCCCAGATGTCCTGGAAACCTATTTTGGTTATAGTAGCTCTGCTAATCACATAAAGAGAAGCCAATATTCCTTGACTGCCTGGATAAATTTAATCAAAGGTGAGCTTGATCAGTCCAGGCCTGTTTACCACAGTGGGTTTTGCCCAAACCCTCAGGCAGGTCATGCCTTTGTGGTAGATGGATATGATCAGAATGATAAGTTTCATTTGAACTGGGGATGGGGTGGCTCACAAGATGGCTATTTTCAGATCAATAATCTGAATCCCGGATCAACTTATACTTTTAATCAGACGCAAAGTGCGATTATTGAGATTGTTCCCCTTGTATCAAATGTCGCAATCAAATTGTTTGATAACCTTAATTTGTCTTCTCCGACAATAGCTCCTAACCAATCATTTAATATCACTACTGATATTGCTAATTATGGAAATACCTCTTTTAATGGTCGCGTTAAAGTATCGTTGTTTGATCTTAATAATAGTTTTATAACAGATTTTGGTGAACAAATTATTTCTATTGCATCATTTGATTATTCAACAGTGACCTTTAGCACTAATGGACTAAATATAAGTCCGGGTAATTACATACTGGGAATTTATCAAAAGAAAACTGGCTTTGGAAATTGGGCACTGCTTGATCCTGATGTTTTTGCCAATCCACTGAACGTAACGGCAGGCGGTATCAATCCAATGGGTTTGATCTCAAACGGTAATATTGTGGTTTCCCCTGAACCTGTAGAGGTTGATGAACCGTTTCAGATCGAGTTCGCAGTGCTTAACAACAGTCCCTCTACATTCTCCGGAGAGATATCCATGGACTTGTATGATAACAACAACAACTGGTTGGATGAATTGGGTCTTACATCAACAACCATTGGAGCTAATCTTTCAAAGGTACTTGTCTTTAATAACCCAGGTATTTCTTACGATCCAGGGAGCTACAAGTTCATTATGTGGCACAAACCGAATGGTGGGACATGGGCGATGATCGCATCCGGTACCTATCCCAACTCGATAGAAGTAGATGTAGTCGGGTTAACATTTTTTTTATACGCTCCTGATAATTATGAAGACAACGATACCGAAGTCAATGCACATTTTGTTTCACTTGCCTGGAATCAGAATTCAGCGACTTTCTTTACAGCTGGATCAAATATTCATGATATAGGTGATAAGGATTACTATCGGATCCCGCTGGCTTCCGGTTATGACTACAAAATTTACACGAGGTTGCATGACAGTTATAATAGTAGTACCGGCGGAAGTTATTCAAATGATGTAATCTTTAATTCCTTTGATGGAACTTCATGGAGCGATTTCTACGATGACATTGAAATGAGCACCATTAACCTCAGTGCCACTGTTCATGATATTGACTACAAGTTCATGGTAACCCCGTTCTTTGAAGAGTATCTGGGTAGTTATGAGGCTGAGGTGCAGCTTATCCGAACACCGAATAATTGGCTTAGTATATCACAGAATACATCAACTGACATTTCCATATACCCTATTCCTGCCATAGACCAATTCAATATTGAAAGTAACGCAGGCGGAATAAGCAGCAGTGAGATCTACTCATTGAATGGACAATTGTTACAGAGAACCTTGCTAAACCCTTTGTCAAATAAGGAAACAGTATCCGTAAAACACCTACCCTCAGGAATATATTTGGTTAGACTTATTTATAAGGAGCAGGTAGTGAACAAATTGATTATTGTTACGAGCCCATAACACATAAGGCTTTGCAAAAGCTGTTTTTTCAAACAAAACCAACCCTTCTACCTAGTCGAAAGCCGTCAACCGTTTTGTAGCCATGGACTGATGTAACTCATCCGGTTATTGTGAGTAAGGGTTACTTTATTTCACCCCTAAGGATGATAATTAGCAACCCATTTCCACCCCTACGTGTGAGACTCAAAAGTTGCAAGGTGTTTACTTTTGCAATTGAAAGTTCGAGAGAACCTAATTTTAAACAAAAAACAAAACGGCATGATAATTAAAAATACAAATCACCAAAAAGCAACAATAGCGTTAAGTGATAAAATCACTAAAAAAGCCCTGTTTTTAAATAATATTATTAAAGGTGTTATATCAACCTTAATATTTCTCCTGATAATCGAATTTTCTGGCAGTCAATATGTACAGGCGCAAACATGTAGTGGAACTACTCCATTAACTGCATCTTTAGCTTCTTTTGATGACGGGAGCGGTATAAATGATTATAGTAGCAACGCTGATTGTTTCTGGCTCATTCAGCCGACAGGTGCAACTTCGGTACAGCTTACATTTACCGCATTTGATACAGAGACAGGATACGATCTGGTTGATGTGTATGATGGAAACACAGTTTCAGCTCCATCTCTGGGGTCGTTCAGTGGATCTAACCTTCCGCCTGTAATTAATTCCACCGGAGGCAGTATACTTATTCATTTTACTACAGACAGCAGTGTCGAACAATCAGGGTGGGGAGCGAGCTATACCTCAAACGGTGGAGGAGGTGGGGGTAACAGCCCAGTTGCTAATTTTAGTACTTCTACAGTTAATATTACGGAAGGCGACAGTGTAAGTTTTGCGGACCTTTCTACCAACGCACCAACCTCTTGGTCGTGGACATTTACCGGGGGCTTGCCTGCCACGTCTTCAGGAAAAGATCCGATGAATATCGTATATAGTATCGCTGGATGTTATACGGTAGAACTAATTGTTGCAAATGGGTCCGGCTCTGATACTAAAATAAAAACTTGTTATATTAATGTTAGCGTTACCGGTGGTGGTGGCGGAAGTAGTTGCAGTGGCATCACAAACCTGACAGCTGCAGCAGGAACGTTTGATGATGGTAGTGGTACCATTGATTACGGAGATAATTCCGATTGTAAGTGGTTGATTCAACCATCCGGGTCTACATCAATTTCGCTGGATTTCTCTTCTTTTGACACAGAATCAGGGTATGATTTTGTGACAGTATATGATGGCCCAAGTGTTTTGGCTACCCAACTTGGAACCTTTAGTGGCGGTACAATACCTGGTACTGTTACGTCTACGGGAGGTGCGATGCTATTGCATTTTACATCTGATGGCTCGGCAACTGCTATGGGGTGGGCTGCCTCTTATACAAGCACAAACTCTGGTGGAGGACCGGTGGTTACGGCAGTTTCTCCGACTACGGTTGTTGCTTATCAGCAAACTACTTTTACAGTATATGGATCTAACCTTATTTCAGGTATGGGTTTTAGTATTGCTGATGTAGTAAATATATCTGAACTATCTGGAGGTTCAGCTACGGAAAGGTATTTTCAGGGTACACCTGTTGGTTCACCGGGAACCATGGCAGGGGAGGTTCGGGATGCTTCCGGAGGAACCTTGCTCTATAGTTTCAATGTTACCATTCCAGCAACGCAGCCTCCATCAAACTCGGTGCAAATAGGTTTGTTGACTGTAAATGCAAACACGGTAACGAATAATACAACAAATGTGTTTCAGGTCAGTGGGGATGTCAATATTAATAGCATTTTGTATTTTGATGGGGATATTACTGTAAATAAAAGCAATATGACGATCTCTGGCAATTGTAAAATATATATGCCTGGAATTTTCAATCAGGGTGAAGTTGACCTTTACCAGGGTCCGTTTGATTTTTCTGTTCAAAACGATATCCTGAATGCGATTGTGACGACACAGATCAACCATATGTTCAAACTTGCAGGCCTAAATGTGAAGATCAAAAAGATGAAGATGCTGGCCGATGGGATAAGAATCACAGGAAAGCTTAAGCTTCCGGAAGTGATGAACCACTACCAGGTGCAGGTAACGACACTGCAGATAACGCAAAGTGCCGGCATTGATCTTGTAGGGAACATAAACATTAACAACATCGGCCTGTCTAACGGAACGGCAGAATTAAAGAATCTATCGCTAAGCTTTAACACCATCAGCGATAAATTTACCGGATCAGCCAAGTTGGGCGTGATGAACTTTGAGGTAGGCGCCAGTGTTACCTTGGTTGGGGGCAGTCTTAGTGCATTGGGGGCTTCTGTTGCGCCTTCTTCACCAGTATCCATTCCTGCAACGGGTTTCTCTATTTCACAACTATCTGGAAGTGTAGGTGGATTGAATGTGCCTCCACTGGAATTGAACCTTGCCTGTAAAATCGTTCCTACCCTGCAAGGAAGCTTTGATATTGTCGAACTCAACAATGTGGGATTACAATATAGATGGGCACAATCGCTTAAAGGAACCGCCGGATTGAAGATATTTAATCACCAGGTTGTGAATGTGTTTGTTGAGGTTACCGGTAATAATATCATGATTGGTGGAAAAACCAAGTTTGGACAGGTCTTAGATGGAACGATTGCTGCAAGTATGTATTGGGGTAGTGGGGAAATTAATTTTGAAGGAACGATGCTTGCCAAGCTGTATATTCCCAATGGTTCCGGATTTCCATATGATCAGCTTAATAGTGTAATTAATCTACCTTATCAGGTGGCACAAACCGATAACTTTGTTAAGAATTCGATTGCAGCCGGTAATACCACCATTGCATATTTCGATCTGCACTATCTTCTCGAATGGAATGGAACCGGATTTGTTTCTGATTTCGGTACGGGTTACGTGAACTGGAACGATGTGCTTTTTGGAGGCGGTAAGAAAAGTCGATTGCTGAACAATAATGTCTTGCAAGCGATGAACAGGTTTGAAGGAAGAAGTCTTATTATTAATAATAGCAACTCTCAGATAAAACCCACTGGTTTAACGGAAATGTTTAATCTTCAAACAGCTACTCCAGCTATGATAGTCAGGGTACAGGATAGTACAGGAATGCCGCAGTGCGAAGTGGTTCTTCCAGATGGAAGTATTGTCACTCCACAAACAGTTGGGCAGTATGCGAATACGTTTTATAGCGAAAACACTATTGACAACAAAGCGTTTTTTACGTTTAAGCATCCTGTGATGGGGATGTATGAAGTTAATGTTCCCAGTACCAATGGGAATATTTACCTAGATGTAATCGGAGCTGAAATGCCTTCAGTTATTTTGCTCGATAGCCTGCAAAATAATGGTAGCTCAACGATTATTCGTTGGGATGATTCAGATCCTGATAGTGATGCCATGATTGACCTATACTATGATAACGATAATAGTGGAGCAAACGGTGTGAAGATCATTAGCAGTATCTCTGAAGACGAAATCAAAGACGAGCACACATGGTTGCGCACGAATATTCCTACAGGCGAGTACTATATATATGCTGTAATGACCGATACAAATCATGCTCCGGTTGTGGCATACTCTCCTAACTCGGTCATGCACATCGCTGCCGGAGCGCCTTCTGCACCCATCAACCTTGTATCCATACAGTCTGATACTTCCATCACACTCAAGTGGACAAATACAAACAGTATCAGTATGCGCTACAATGTTTATGTTGCAGAGGACGGTGAAAATCCTGATTATAGTTCACAAGCTTTCAATATTGGCATGATAGAGCAGTTTGAGTTCAAGAACTTCGTGCCTGGAAAAGAGTATAGGTTCTTCGTAACTGCTGTTGACTCGCTCTTTAATGAAAGCGGAATTTCCAATATTGTTGTGGTGAATTACATCAGTTCTACCCTGAATAATGTCCCTTCTATTTTGCCGCAAACCTTTCCGACAGTGGCTTTTGTCAACGTGGCATATTCCCATCTGACGGTTAGCAACGAACCCGATGGAGAGAACATGACCTTCAAATTGTTGGACGCCCCAGTAAATATGACTATAGGAATGAACAATGGGTTGATCCTGTGGACACCTGATAACAGCATGATAGGCCTCAATTATGTGAAGGTATTGGTAAGCGATCCTGCAGGGCTTTCAGATTCAGTGGAATTCTACATTACTGTTTTCGAAAACACCGACAATATGGTGTATGTAGGTTTGAACAAGGCGGGCTATTACTGTTATGGTGACATTGGGGTTGTCACAGTAACGGATTTTTCTCTTTTTAATTCATCTAATGTTATCGATGAGGTTCTTGTAAAGGTGTATTCCGGTGCTGACACAAACGGAATAACCCTAACTGCTGTAGAAACGCT
>DTSC01000304.1:7592-8882 GCA_012965625.1 Flavobacteriales bacterium
CAGCTTTTGTTTTTGATGAGTTTTCCAGTGGAAATGGATCACTGAAAATTGATTATAATGATGTGGTAAACGTTAAATACACAAGTTCTGGCCTTCAATCAACTTTTACTGGAGAGGGCTTGTTTCAAAATGTACCTGTAAATGTTTCTATTATAAGTAACGGAATCATCGACACTAAGGATTCAGTAATTCTTTCGACAAACGAAGTATTTACTTCTTATTTATGGTCAACTGGATCCACGGACAATGCCTTGTCTATAAGTGACGTAGGTGCTTACAGTGTGATCGTAAGCAACCAGGCAGGTTGTATCGCTTCTGCGATTATAGAAGTTTCGCCAACTGGCATCAATGATTTGCAAGAAGATATTATTGAGTTAAGTGTTTTTCCAAACCCAACAACAGGGTTGGTAAATGTCGAAATTTGTAATACTGATGCTTCTAGTTTCATAATAGAAGCGATGGCTGTTACAGGTGACCAGGTGTTCCGAAAAGTATTTGACGAAAGCTCAGTAAGTAAAACAGCCATAGACCTTTCACATTTGCCTGCTGGAGGTTACTTTGTGATAGTGCGTACAAATAATTCAATTAATATGATAAAGGTAATCGTGCTATAATTATTTAATGGGCTGCTCAATAAGTATTTGAAAAGTGATTGAGATCACGTCTAAATATAAACGATTTATAATTTCACCCCACAGTGTGATGGCATTTTATTGTAAACAGCATAGATTTGTAACAATATTTATAATAAACATATTCTAAAACAGTCAGAAAATGAAAAATTGTAATTTGAATAACTTAGAAAATAGAACTCGAAATTTCTCATTAATCGTTGGGATAATATTGTTATCCCTTTTGACTTTTAAATTTGAAAATACATCAGCACAGTATTGTTCCGGCACAAGCAATCTTACTACTGCAAGCGGTTCGTTTGATGATGGCAGCGGTATAAACGATTACAACAACAGCACCGACTGCAGTTGGCTGATACAGCCAACTGGAGCCGCGGCAATAACCTTGTCGTTTTCAGCTTTTGACACCGAATTGAATTATGACTACGTGACCGTATATGACGGCACAACCACTTCGGCAAATGTTTTGGGAACCTTTAGCGGAAACAGTATTCCGGGTTCTGTGACCTCCACCGGAGGAGATATGCTGGTGCGTTTTACTTCTGATGCCACTACAACTGCAGCAGGCTGGTCTGCCTCTTATACCTCTACGACACCCACGTATTGTTCCGGCACAAGCAATCTTACTACCGCAAGCGGTTCGTTTGATGATGGCAGT
>DTSC01000305.1 GCA_012965625.1 Flavobacteriales bacterium
TTGCAGCTAATTGTTGACGGTAAAGTTTATGTAAGGCAGATCCAGGAGAACTAACCTTCATTTTAACCAGGTCTTAACCGCCCTTTCTCGCAGCGGATCGATGGCCTTTTATATTAAATGTTTTTTACCTATATTCGTTTATCCACTAAACCCCCCACGATTATGAAAAAACTGCTACTTGTTCTTACCCTATTAATATCGCTTACTTGTTTAGGGCAAACTCCCTGCGATTCTTTACCGAAAATAGAGCAAGGAGATCAGACGATTTGTATCGGGGATTCTGTTGAGCTGAATATAATCCCTAGTGGTTATTCTTTGGAATTTGACGGGGTGGATGATTATGTTGATCTGGGTAATTCAGCTGATTTTGATTTTAGCACTTCTCCGCTTACTGTAATGTGTTGGGTCAATGTTAGAGGCAGAGATTGGTATAATGCAGTAGTTGCAAAGAGTAATGGGTCTGATCATGGATGGTATATTGCATTACAAACTGATGGAGGCGCTAATGATGGAGAATTTGTTTTTTCTGGAGTTAATCCTGGTGATAGGTTTATTGTTCACTCAAATGATAAATTTATATATGATAAATGGTATCATGTTGCTGCTATACATGAAAATGGCAAACAAGAGTTTTATCTCAATGGGGTTCTCACAGATACTGACTTAACTCATTCATATGATATCTTTAATACTGCAACTAATTTGCTGATTGGGGATAATCAAAATGATAATTTTGATGGTTTTATTGATGAAGTAATGCTATGGGATAAAGTACTAACATCTCAGCAGATTCAGCAATATATGAACTGTTCACCCATTGGGAATGAATCTAATTTGGTGGGTTATTGGGACTTTGAGGAGGGAAGTGGTACTACAACTTCAGATCAGACAAGTAATGGAAATGATGGTTCACTCATAAATGGAGTGAATTGGTCAACAAATGTGCCCAATATTGCTTGTTATTCCACCTACGACTACACCTGGTCCACTGGTGATACTACTACCAGCATTACGGTAAGCCCAAGTGCTACTACTACTTATTCGGTTATCGTGGATGATGGCATTACTACCTGCTCGGACAGCGTAACGGTTGCAGTAACCAATCCCCAGGTGAATTTGGGCGATACGCTGAGTGCTTGCGGTGATAGCGTGCTGCTGGATGCAGGTGCGGGGTACAATTACTACTCCTGGAGCACTGGTGAGAGCACCCAAACCATCTACGCCACTGCTACCGGGGATTATGCTGCTACGGTGGGGGATGCAGTGCCCGTGAGCAATGATTATTCCTTGAGTTTTGATGGGGTGGATGATTTTTTGGATTTGACTCCAATTGATCTGTCTTATTCTTCTGCAATTACATTAATGTGTTGGATTAATGCAGCAGATCTTGTAAGTGATGAATGGAATAATTTAATAAGGCAAGATTGGGGGGAACCTAATTGGTTAATTCAGTTTTATGATTTTGGCACCAAATTGAATTTTAACATTGAAGATAATACGGGTACAAATTTTATTCTAAATATCACAGTAGATCCAACAACTTTTGAAAATTCCTGGCATCACATTACTGCAACCTATGATGGCTCCAATCAATATCTGTACATAGATGGTGTATTGGCTGGCACTGGTTCTGTTTCTGGTGGAAATGTGGCATTTGGAGGTAATAGTCAACCCATATATCATGCCATAGCCTCACATTCATATCCGGGAAACTACAATGAAACATTTGATGGTAAAATAGATGAATTTACTATTTGGGATATTGCTTTGGATTCAACCCAGATCCAAACCTATATGAATTGTCCGCCAACAGGCAACGAGGCAGGTCTGGTGGGTTATTGGAACCTTGAGGAAGGCAGCGGATCCACTGCTGTAGACCAGACCCTTAACGGCAACGACGGTACTATTGACGGAGCTACCTGGAGCACAGATGTGCCTGCAACAAATGGAAACAATAATGTCCTTTGGTCCACCGGCGATATCACGTCCAGTATTACGGTAAGCCCAAGCATAACCACCACCTACAGCGTTACGGTCGACAACGGCATTACCTCTTGCTCCGACAGTGTAAGTGTAAGCGTTACAGATCTGGGTATTTCCTTTACCACTACAGACGCAACCTGCAACGGCTATGCAGACGGCACGGCAGCAGCAACGATTACCAATGGACTAGGGCCCTATTCCTTTTCATGGAGCACCACGGCTACTACTTCTGCCATAAGCAGCCTTGGCCCCGGCACCTATTCGGTTTCCGTAACAGACAGCATGGGCTGCAGCAAAACCGATAGCCTTACCATTGCAGAGCCAGCCTTACTAACGGCAAGCGGCGTGGCCACTGATGTATTATGCTACGGCGACAGCAACGGAAGCATTGACCTCACCGTAAGCGGAGGCACCGCACCCTATG
>DTSC01000306.1 GCA_012965625.1 Flavobacteriales bacterium
AGCCGATTGGTATCTACTTGGTTACTATCGTTCCACACACTCCAGAGGGAGTCGAGGTTTACCGCTGAGGCCATGGTGAGCCAAAGGCAGAGGGAGGTTATGAGGAGAAGGTGTTTCTTCATTTTACTAAGTTAACGAAAAACAATGTTTCATGCCTTCATTAATTATGATTTATGAATGTCTACCCTTGATTGGATTTAACAATTGTTATTTTTGTCTCATAAGAAATGCTGATTTTGGACTTGTTAAACTATGAATCTATTTGAGATAGAAAATATTTGGATTTTCTTGGTGATCCTGCCAATGGTATCTTTTATGTATTCCGCAGTTGGTCATGGTGGAGCAAGTGGTTATTTGGCCATGATGACACTCTTTGGTTTTGTGCCGGAAACAATGAAACCAACGGCTTTATTGTTGAATTTATTTGTAGCAGCAATCTCTTTTATTCATTATGCGAAGGATGGTCATTTTAATAAAAAACTCTTCATCACCTTTGCTGTCGCATCAATTCCACTGGCATTGCTTGGTGGTATGATAGAGGTAGATACCTCTTTATATAAAAAGATCCTGGCGGTATTATTGGGCTTTGCTATTTTAAGGATTCTGAATGTTTTTGGAAAAGAATCAGATCAAATTAAAGAAGTTGAGATTTGGCAGGGGTTAAGTGTTGGTGGGTCTATTGGATTTTTCTCAGGGCTGATAGGTATTGGTGGAGGAATTATCTTGAGTCCAATAATATTAATAATGAAATGGGGAAAAATTAAAGAAGCTGCAGCTGTTTCTGCATTATTTATTTGGGTGAATTCAGCAGCTGGCATGGGCGGTCAACTAATCAGTGGAGTAAGGATAGATCCAGATGCTTTTATCTTAGTTGGAATTGCAGTTATCGGTGGGTTTTTAGGAAGTTATTTGGGAAGCAAAAAAATGAATAATAAAGGATTAAGATATATGCTGGCTTGTGTTTTAGCTACAGCCTGCATTAAATTATTTTTTGCTTAATGGGATAAAAGATCGTGTCCTATTTGATCAAATGCATTTAAAGTATTCAAAAGGTTGCTGGCATTGATTGCAAAAGTGCAATGCTTTACAGGCCGTTGAGCTAAATTGACTTGTCAGTTTTGTGTTATTTGAATCACAATATGGACAGGGTACTTTCTTAGTATCTTCCTCAAACAACATATTTTTGTCTTCTGAAGTTTTTCGTGGGGGTGCAATGCCATATTTTTTTAGCTTTTGCTTTGCCTCATCACCCAACCAATCACTTGTCCATGCAGGTGAGTAGATGGTTTTTATTTTTATATTCTTGTGCCCTTCTCTTGTTAGTGTAGAGATGATGTCATCTTCAAAAACCTTCATTGCAGGACAACCAGAGTAAGTTGGGGTAATGCTTATAATTATTCCGTTTTTATTTACTTCAATGTCTCTTACTACACCAAGTTCTGTGATACTTATTACCGGAATCTCTGGATCCGGAATCCCGGAAAGAAGCGACCATATCTGGTCTTTTATATTTTTAACTTCTACAGTCATATCAATGTTTCAAATCTCTTAGTGCGAGGGCAATACTTACCACTTTGCATCAGGGTATGCTCTTTGGAGATATTGCATGTCAGATAGCATGTGGCCAAAACTCTCAGTATGTATTCCTTGCTTGCTTCCTGTTACAAAGTACCTGCACTCTGGCGGCTTAATATTTGCCTTTTTAAATAGTTCGGAAACAACCTCTTCCCAAGACTTTTTTACAAGATTCAAGTCGGCTGCTATACCATCCCCTAATAGTATTTCATCAATATTGTCAGCTTCAAAAAGTTCTTGTGTATAAGTCCAAAGATCATTAACAGCAACCTGAACACGTTGTTTGCTTTCTTCTGTGCCTTTTCCTAAACGAATCATCCATTGCCCGCTATGCCGTAAATGATAAGTTACTTCCTTGAGTGATTTAGCCGCAATGGAAGCTAGCTTTTCATCCTTGCTTTTACTTAATTGCTGGTATAAATGATAATAGAATGCATCTGCTAAAAACTGTCGAACAATAATATACGCAAAATCTGTATTGGGATATTCTACTAACTGAAAATTTAAATAATCTCTTTCATTTCTATGGTAGGCAAGATCATCTTCTGTCCTTCCTTTATCTTCAATTTCTACGGCATATTTGTAAAATGCACTTGCTTGTCCTAATAAATCTAAAGCAATATTTGTTAGGGCTACATCTTCTTCTAAGAATGGGGCAGATGCACATGTCTGAGAAAGACGATGCGAAAGTATCATGCTATTATCTGCTAATCTAAGGCAGTATTGAAAAAGTGGATTCTGATTATTCATTCATTTCAAGATTACTATTTACTTATAAGTGTTTTACTCCTTCCGGTACCTCATAGAAAGTTGGATGGCGATAGATTTT
>DTSC01000307.1 GCA_012965625.1 Flavobacteriales bacterium
GCTGATGATAACAGTGGTGGAGTAAGTGATGATGATTTCAGTGATGGTGATTTAAGTGATGATGATGATTCCAGTGATACGAGTTAAGTATGAAACTGAAAAAAAAGGAGCAGCAAATAGAACTGCTAAGAACGGATAGTTTATATACATCTGCCAGAGTAGAGAGCCAGCAAACAAAGCTGGATAAGCAGGATGCAGAGCGGAACATGTTTCTTGTGGCCGGTGCTTTGCTAATATTGATGATTGGATCTGTAACATATGCCTTTTTACAAATAAGAAGGAGGAATAAACTCATCTCCGCCCAAAAGAAAAAGGTGGAACAGCAAAAACGCATTATTGAAACAAAGAGCAAGGATATCACCGATAGTATTCGTTATGCTGAGGGCATACAGAAGTCCATCCTTCCAACAGTGAAACAAGTGAAAAGAATGCTGCCAGATAGTTTTATCTGGTTTAAGCCAAAAGATATTGTAAGTGGCGACTTTTATTGGGTAGCAGAGAACAACGATAAGGTGTACTTTGCTGTATGTGATTGTACTGGCCATGGGGTACCAGGCTCTTTGATGTCTGTTGTTGGCACCTATTTATTAAACGAAGCAGTAAATATTAAGGGAATTTCCCATCCTGCCGATATATTTGAGGAGGTAAGAAGGGAATTGAAAATTTCATTAAAACAGGAAGGTTTGGAGGGAGAGCAACGAGATGGGATGGATGCGGTGTTATGTGCATGGGATAAAAATAATAAGCTGGAGTTTGCAGTCGCTTACAACCCTCTTTTTCATATAAGAAATGGAGAGCTGATGGAAACTAAACCCGACAAACAACCTGTTGGGTTTCATAATATTGAAGAAAAACCATATGCCCATCATGAGCTTACACTCGAAAAAGGAGACACCATCTATCTTTTCTCGGATGGATATGTCGATCAATTTGGGGGGCCAAGGGAAAAGAAGTTTATGATGAAAAACTTCAAAAAGCTGCTCTTGTCCATACAAGATAAAACGATGAACGAACAGAAAGACATCCTGGAAACCACCATGGCTGAGTGGAAAGGCAGCACAGAGCAAGTTGATGACATCTTAGTAATGGGTTTACAGTTTTAGTGCTTTTGTAAGTCAACTGGCTTCATTATATTATTACTGAATTCCTGTTTTTTTAATTATTGCAATCAAGATTAAGTTTGGTCTTTAAAAAACAGCGTTCTGTGGTTCTTTTCTGTCCCTTTATCTAATTTCTTTTTGGTTATTATATCCCTTTAATATTTTCGTATCATCCTAGTGACGCTATAGGCAATTAATGATGCGTTTTAACTGACAATAAATTGTGATTATGAAAAAACAGGTGCCATTGATGAAGACTTTAAAGAGGATTATATATTTTACTCCAATTTGTGCGCTGCCCTTTTGCAGCTCCCCACAAGCTAGTCCTTTAGAAGCAATGGCTCAACCGATTATTGTTAATGTTAAAAATGACTCTGTAATGGAAGTTGTGGATAAGAGCGGTAAAAAACATGTCCTAAGCTCAGCTGAGAAATTCAACTACGATTGTAAATTTTTGCAGATTGGTGACACCCTTTCAATTGCCAAAGCTGAATAAGTTTCATTTATTAAGAATAGCCCAGAATTTATAAGGAGCATCTTGGATTAATTTACGCAAGTATTGTTAATCGAGTATGTCAAGGCTTGGAATTATCTAAGAATTAGTCGCTAATAATGCTCTTTTGCCAGACGGGGTTTTATTGAATTTATTTTTGTAATACCGAAAAACTTGTAAATTCGGTCTGCCATGTGCTTCCGACTTTACATGTTTCTAATTCCGTATTTTTCTTCTTTCAATCAGATTTATTACAGAAAAAAGAATGTTGGTCCTAAAGACCGATTTTATGTAATTCAGGTAATAGCTCTGGCTTTTATTGCAAAATACAATGTTGGGAATACTTGTTTCCAGCTAATATTTGACAAGTGAAATACGGTATTTATATTCTCATATTCAGCTGTTTGCTTAGGACAGAAGCTACTGCCCTTAACCTGGATTCCCTTTGGGGCGTATGGAACGATGAAAGCCAGCACGATACCTGCAGACTGAAATCTATGCATAATATTTCCTGGGAAGGTTATCTCTTTTCTCAGCCAGACAGCGCATACGAATTAGCTCAACTTCAATATAATCTGGCACAAGAAAAAGGCTCTAAGAAATTTATGGCTCTGGCACTAAACACTCAAGGGGTATCATTTCATATGCGTGGTAATTATTTCAAGGCATTTAAACATTATCTGCATGCCTTGATGTTTTTTAAAGAACTAAGTGATAATAATAATATAGCCAACCTGCTGAATAATATAGGGAATATTTATAAAAGGCAAGGAAATGACACAAAAGCCTTGGATCATTATATCAGAAGCCTGAAAATATTAGATAATTTAGGAGATAAAAAAGGTACAGCATTCACTCTTAATAATATAGGTGCTATTTATTTTGATCAGTTCGACTACCCCCTAGCAATGAAGTATTATGCACGTAGCTTGGAAATAGAAAATGAAATTGGTGATAAGCGAGGTAAGGTAAACACACTTAATAATATAGGGCTAATATATAGCAATCAGAGAAACTATTCTAAAGCTTTAGAGAATTATTCTTACAGCTTGGAAATTGCTGAAGAACTAGGGGATAAAAGTGGCATGGCACTTTCTTTGAACAATATAGGTTTTATTAATAGACTTAAAGGTGACTTCTCAAAGGCTCTGGAATATTATAACCACAGTTTGAAAATTTCAGAAAAGATCAATGATAAACAAGCTATCGCAAGCACCTTGAATAGTATTGGTCAAATTTATTATAACAAAGGTGAATATGACCAGGCCATAACACTAGGTCTAAAATCCTTGCACCTTGCTGAGGAAGTAGGAGTAGTTAATGAAATTAAAGCTGCTTCGGAAACCATGTACCTAATTTATAAAGCAAATGGCGCACATGAAATTGCTCTGAAGATGTATGAGAATTATGTTGAAATGCGAGATAGCATAAGTAACGATATTACAAGAAGGGAAGCGATTAGAAAAGAGATACAATATAATTTTGAAAAAGAAATGTTAGCGCTACAAAAAGAACAGGAGAAACAAAAACTTATTTCAAATCAGGAAAAAGAACAGCAAAGATGGGTGATCTATAGTGTAAGTATCGGTCTTGTACTTGTTGTGCTATTTGCAATATTTCTGATCAATCGGGTCAGAGTTATTCGCAATCAAAAGGGGGTAATCGAGGATCAGAAGAAAACTCTAGAATACCAAAAGGGCTTGGTGGATGAAAAGAATAAGGATATAACCGATAGCATACGCTATGCAGAGCGCATACAAAATGCCCTTTTGCCCTCAGATGAAGATCTCACCCACTTGCCAGATAGCTTCATCCTCTACAAGCCAAAAGATATTGTTAGTGGCGATTTCTACTGGATGCAGTACCACAACAACAGGCTGTATTTCGCTATATGTGATTGTACGGGGCATGGAGTGCCGGGTGCATTCATGAGTATGATCTGCTCCTCACTGCTGGATGAAGCCGTGGTGGAAAAAGGATTCACCAAACCCAGCGAGATCTTTTCTGAAGTACGTAAAGGCATTATCAATGCACTCAAGCAAACGGGAAAGGAATCAGAGCAAAAAGATGGTATGGATGCCGCGCTGTTTTCCTGGGACAAAAATGGCACCTTGCAGCTTGCAGCTGCTTATAATCCGGTATTACTTTTCCGAAATGGTGAATTAGAGGAGATTAAAGCTGACCGACAGCCGGTAGGTGTATTGTTTGGTGAGCAAAAGCCCTTCACACACCATGAATTAAAATTGAATAAAGGGGATGTTCTCTACTTGTTTTCAGATGGGTATGCCGACCAGTTTGGTGGGCCCAAAGGCAAGAAATTCAAATTTGCGAGGTTTAAAGACCTTTTGCTTTCTATACAAGACAAGCCTATGAATGAGCAGAAAGATATCTTGGAGCAGACCCTTGCAGAATGGCAGGGCGAAGAGGGGCAGGTGGATGATATTTTGGTAATGGGTGTAAAGTTTTGATATTCTTCTACAGGTACATTGGGAGCTCTTGACTCAATAAGTATAAGCAAAAATCCCAAATACATCAATCATTAAAAATGTCTGGGCAATTCCCGGAATAATTGTATTTTTAAACTTCAAAATAAATCCTATGGCAACAGCATATATTTACGATGCCGTTCGTACTCCGCGCGGCAAGGGAAAGAAGGATGGCTCACTCTATACAACAAAGGCTGTGGAGCTATTGACAACAACCTTTAAGGCCATCCAAGAGAGAAATAAGCTAGATACCTCCTTAGTGGAGGATGCAATCATTGGCTGTGTTACCCAGTCCTGGGAGCAGAGTGGTGATATCGCCAAGGCAGCAGCCATACATGCGGATTATAATGATATTGTGGCAGGTGTCACCCTAAACCGCTTTTGTGGCTCAGGACTCGAGGCTATTAACCAGGCTGCCGCCTATGTGATGTCAGGCCAGGTGGATGGTCTTGTTGCAGGTGGAGTAGAATCCATGTCGAGAGTACCTATGGGGTCAGATGGTGCCATGCTGATGACTGATCCAAACATGATCGCCTCCCATCATATTGTTCCGCAAGGAATATCAGCTGATCTAATCGCAACCATGAATGGCTTTACCCGAGAAATGCTGGATGAGTTTGCTACTGAATCCCACCAACGTGCAGCTGCTGCCTGGGAGGAAGGAAGGTTTTATAAGTCCATTGTACCCATTACAGATGTTAATGGCATCGCCTTACTTGAACAGGATGAAACAGTACGCGTGGAAACAAGCCCGGAGATCCTGGCTGGCCTGAACCCCTCTTTTGAACAGATGGGGGTAATGGGAGGTTTTGATTCTGTAGCCATACAGCGATATCCGGAAGTTGAAAGACTGCAATATTTACATCATCCGGGCAACTCTTCAGGAATCGTAGATGGCGCTGCGCTGCTGCTCATAGGTTCTGAAGAGCTAGGAGAAAAGGCTAATCTTAAGCCAAGGGCCAAGGTGGTTTCCTTTGGGATTGTAGGAGCAGAACCCACCATCATGCTGGAAGGCCCTGTACCTGCATCAAAAAAGGCATTGAATAAAGCAGGTATGGACGTTTCTGATATTGACCTGTTTGAAATTAACGAAGCCTTTGCTGTTGTGCCCATGCGTTTCATGGATTTGATGAAGGTTTCACATGACAAGGTCAATGTGAACGGAGGCGCCATCGCTATGGGCCATCCGCTGGGTGCAACTGGAGCCATGCTCACAGGCACCCTTTTGGATGAGCTGGAAAGACAAGACAAAAGTACGGGCCTTATTAGCTTATGCATTGGTGGTGGTATGGGAATCGCTACCATTATTGAACGAGTATAATCCAGCTGGTAAATATTAATATGATTAATAAGATATTCTTTCTATTTGCTTTCTCCATGGTCTTCTGTCCTGCTTTGCAGACTATTGGCCAAAGCTGGAAGGTTTATCCTTACCACCAGGATGAAACTTTATTATACTTTCCTGCTGATGAGGGAAGGCATCCGGCAGAAAGCGTGGAATGGTGGTATACCGTGGCACATGTTACCGGTGATTCCACCGGCTATGATTACAGCTACATGCTCACCTATTTTTCATACGATACCCTCATTTTTGATGGCTTCAGGATATTTAATATTGCCAATGAAACCACTGGGGCATTTTTTCAGGAGACTATGCCCACAACATACACTTTGATGGAGCAAAGTCATTTGGGTATTAACGCTACCCCCTTAGTAGGTGCTGGTGAAGAATGGATAACACTAACGGATTCTGTCGGAAACCTCAAGCCTTTTCAGTACCACATCTCTGCGGCTTCAGCCTATGGGGGCATCGATGTGGAATATGATGCGGTAAAACCACCGCTTATTGTAGGTGATTCAGGATTTTTTTATCAGGGACAGAACTCGTATACCTATTATTATTCCCAAACGGAGCTTAACGTAACAGGTACCATCACGATCAATGATTCATTGAACCCATATACGGAAACAGTTAGCGGTATAGGCTGGATTGACAGGCAGTGGGGTAATTTTAATCCTACCAGTGGAGATAAGTATGAATGGTTCTGCATGCAGCTATCAAATGGCATGGACCTGAATGTTTGGAATATATTTAATCCTCAAAACCTGGTGCCCGACAACTCTTTATATAGGATTTGCAGCGCATTTGTTAATGATACCACTTCATTTACCACATCCGCCTTTCAGCTGGATAGGTTGGCCTATTCCTATACACCAGACAGTGTGATGTGCTATTCGAAGGAATGGCAATTTACCTATGGGGATATAGATTTGCATATCATCACTTTATATGATAATACAGAAGTAAGCCTGCCGTTTCGTTTCTACGAGGGAAGTACAGAAATTACAGGTACGGTTGGTGGCGTGCCGGTAACGGGCATTGGCTTTGCTGAGCTCTTGCATTCCTACGAGAATCCGCAATTACAAATTACTTATCCGGTTTCAGGTAATGACTGGGATATTAGCCAGCCTGTAACGTGGAAGGTGCTAAATCCTGATGATGGCCGTAACATCTATTACGAGGTGGAGCTGAGTACTGACAATAAAACTTCTTTTTCTCCCATAGTTCAAGGGTTGGCAGATACCACTTATCTTGTTAGTCCTTCTATAGTGCCTTTAGCTACGGACTGTTGGTTGCGCATTAACGGATATTCCAACGATAGTACACTGTTTGGTACGGTGGAAATGTCTGCTTCTTCTTTTACTGTTTCTTCGCTTGGCACTGATTTTCTTGAAGATAATACAGATCAATTTAGCGCATATCCGAATCCCTTCAATGAAAAGGTTCAAATTGCATTTGATCTTTTAGTCTCAGAAGAGGTTATCCTGGAGGTCAGTGATCTATACGGCAGGCTCGTGAAAACAATTTTTGCCGGACATATGGGAGCAGGGGAGCACACCATGACGTGGAATGGCAGTGATGATTCTGGCCAGCTCTTATCACCTGGTATGTATTGCCTTTATTTAAAGAAAAATGGACTGTCAATGAATAAAAATCTAATAGTATTAAGATGATAGATTACAGGATAGAAAGTGAAGATGTTGCGGTACTCACTATGAATAACCCGGAGGGGTCGGTAAATTTGATGAACCCGGCATTTATCTTGGCTTATAGAGAAACTATTGACAAGGTAGTTGCCGACGAAAAAGTAAAAGGCGTGGTGCTGGCCTCTGCCAAGAAAGACTTTTTTGTTGGTGGAGATCTTAAAACCTTGCTGCAGGCAGATGATGCGGCCCAGATCATAGAAGGGGTAAACATCCTGGATGCTTCGATGAGAAAGCTGGAAACAAGTGGTAAGCCGGTAGTAGCTGCCATAAACGGAACTGCCTTGGGGGGAGGTTACGAAATTTGCCTTGCCTGCCATCATAGAATTATGGTTTCCAGCGACACGGCCACGGTGGGGTTACCGGAAGTTACGCTAGGTCTTCTTCCTGGTAGTGGAGGAACACAACGATTGCCCCGGCTTATCGGAATCCAACCCTCTCTGCAAGCCCTTATGGAAGGAAAAAGGTACCGTCCAAAGGAAGCGCAAGCGCAGGGGATGATTGATGCAATAGTGGAAACACAGGAAGAGCTGATCCCAGCTGCTATTAAATGGATAAAGGAGGAAGGTAATGCTGTACAGCCATGGGATGTGAAGAAGTTTAAAGTTCCTGGAGGAGGAGTGCAGACCAAAAACAGCATGATGGTATTTGGCGGTGCGGCCGGATTATTGGTTAAAAAGACTTATGATAATTACCCCAATGCAAAGGACATATTGAACTGCGTCTTCGAAGGTCTTCAGATGCCCATTGAAAAAGGCTTAGCTGTGGAAACCTCGTATTTTGCCAGATGTGTGCTTTCCAAGGAGGCCAAAGCAATGATAAGAACCCTGTTCTTTAATCTTAACGATGCCAATAAAGGCGTAGCTCGTCCTGACGTTCCCAAGCTTGAAATTGACAAAATTGGCATATTGGGAGCAGGCATGATGGGCGCTGGTATCGCCTATGTATCTGCCAGGGCTGGTTTGGATGTGGTGCTTAAAGATGTTTCTTTAGAGGGTGCAGAAAAGGGAAAGGAATACAGCGAGAAGCTACTCTCAAAAAAATTATCAAGAGGATGGATAACTCAGGAAGAATACGATGTGTTTTTATCTAAAATAAAAACTACAGATAATGCTAGTGATGTGTCTAATTGTCAGCTAGTTATAGAAGCTGTTTTTGAAGACAGAGGCCTAAAGGCTATTGTAACCAAGGAGTCTGAAACAGTCATGGAAAAGGATGCAGTATTTGCTTCCAACACATCTACCTTGCCCATTACAGGTCTGGCAGAAGCAGCAGAACGGCCTGAAAATTTTATCGGACTCCATTTTTTCTCTCCTGTAGACAAGATGCCGCTGGTGGAGATCATTGTAGGAGAGAAAACTTCAGACCATGCTATTGCAGCATGTGTAGATTTCACGCTTAAGATTGGAAAAACACCGATCGTAGTTAATGATGGCAGAGGATTTTATACTTCCCGGGTTTTCTCCACTTATATTTTCGAGGGACTGGAATGTCTGGCTGAAGGAGTGGTTCCGCCTTTAATAGAAAATGCTGGAAGAATGGCAGGCATGCCTGTAGGGCCACTGGCCATATCTGATGAGGTAAGCATAGAGCTGATGTATAAGATACACAAGCAGACTGAGAAGGATACAGGCAAAAAGTATGAAGGCAAGGCCATTGATATTGTAAACCGTTTTATGGAGGAATTTGAACGGCC